>CAIYXE010000241.1 GCA_903930095.1 uncultured Hyphomicrobiales bacterium | reverse complement strand
TCGTGGAAAGCTGGCGCCGCTTTTACAATACATTGCGCCCTCATGGATCACTGGGCTACCGGCCCCCAGCCCCAGAGGCCTTCATTCCGCAGTCCGCGCGGGCGGCTGCGCTACCCCGACCAGCCTCGCCGCCTGAGCTGGCGCCTAGGCCGCCCATGCACTAACATTCAAACTGGACCGCTCGTTGGGGGCCGATCAGTGGAGGGATAAGTTCACCTCTGAGGTGTTACTTGCCTCACCTACCTACCCTCATCATCTCGTAGCTTGAGAAGTCACCGGTAGCTAGTAACCAGTATTGGCCTCAGCCACGTCTTCCATCACCCGCTGCGCCTCAGTTGCCCGCGCCGAAGGCACGAGCAGGCCATCGTGAAGACCCAACCCAGTGATGCCCCTGCGCTTCAGTTCCTCCAGCACAACCAAGAGGGCCTCACTCTCCCTGTGCATCAGGCGGCAACCAATCCCGTGTCCGAAGATGGGCGACCCACATTTCGTCCCGCGCTATTCTTGCCCGCGCATCTTGTTGACCGGACAAACCACTTTTTTGGTGAGGCGATGGGTATTGCCGGACGAAGCGGTGGTCCGCTCCTGTAGGCACTGTTTCCTGCGAGGTGTCAGGACTGCGACAGCTTTTGCGTGCAAACTTTCTGTGCTGACACAACGGCAGATCGGAGAAGACACATGATTGAAAGACGCAAGCTTCTGTCAACGCTGGCCTTTGGCACGCTTGGACTGTTTGCAGCTGCAGCGGTGGGCGTAACGCCAGCTTTGGCGCGCTCGGGCAGCGACGACAATAGCGCTGCCGATGACAATGGCGGCGCCAATGGCGGACGTGGACGTGGACGTGGTCGTGGTCGCGGACGTGGTCGCGGCCGGGGGCGCGGACGTGACGGCGTTGTATCCCCCGTTCCCCCGACCTCGGGCTAAGCCGGGAAAATTCCATTCACATGAGCCCCCGGGATCGCCTGGGGGCTTTTCTCATGGGGATCAGAGACAGGACCCCGCGCCTCAGGACGGATTGATCCTCCGACGAGCACGTTCTCGGGCGATCTCGAAGGACCGCTCCCTGGCCGCCTGCCCCCAAGCCACCGTCTTGCGGTGCGGGTGCTGGCGGCACCTCCTTAAGTTGACGCCAGAATCGCTGCCACACCCCTCAGAATTGACGGGTCGGTCAGTATATCTGCTGATGCAAATCAATCGATGTATGTGGTGCGTTCGTCACTCGCGAAAGATGTGATCCGAACGCATGCGCCTGGAAGTTGTTCTTTTGTTCATCATGTTTGTCGTGCTGGTGATTGCCGCCTTCACGGTCAATGCCCTCTGGTACGTCAACCGTTACGGTCTTCTGCCGTCCCATTTCTAGCCTGCGGAACGGCGTGGTTTCCGGGCGGACGCAATGCCGACCGTTCCGCTCCGTGCTGTTTCGACTGACCATCCCCGGCGGGCATGCCGGTTGCGAGCATCTCCGGAAGCATGGAAAGAACGGCAGCGCTGTAACCGTTCGTGCGATGAACCAGCCGCATGATGAGAAGGCCATTGTAAAGAACGAC
>CAIYXE010000240.1 GCA_903930095.1 uncultured Hyphomicrobiales bacterium | reverse complement strand
TGCAGGTTGGATGACACAGCCTCTCGCGCACCGGACGGAAGATGTCGAGTACAGCAGCGAGGACACTTAAAGTATTCGTCATTTCAGCGATTTATCGCCGCCGTACTTTTTCCGCGCAGTCAGGAGCTTTGGAGAATGTGGGGCCGGGAGAGACGAAATCTGTCCCTCCCGCTGTTTCCGTAGTCAGGAGCTTTTCGCAAAAAAGCCCGCAATTGCTGGGGATTTCCGCCGCTCGAAGTTCGGGGAGAGAGCTTTGCCGAAGGGCTAAATGGCGGAGCGAAAGGGTCTGGAATCCAACCGTCTCTGGGTCCAAGTCATTGATTTTGTGAGATCTAGATTTTCATAAAGTTCGAATCCCGCGAGTGGACCCAAGATATTTTTCAGAAGTGCTGTTGCTCTTCATCCCTTGGATCACCAGACAGGCTATGGCCACCAGTCCCAGAGGTGTTCATTCCACAGTCCGCGCGGGCCGCTACGCTAACCCAACCGGCTTCGCGGCCCACGCTGGCGCCGAGTCTGCCCCTACACAAACACAAGGACCACTCGATAGGTGCTGATCAGCAGGTCACCGAGCCTCCTTACTACGCGCCTATCATCGCCGAACTGTGGCCTTTGACCCGACTTCAATAGTAGCGCTCGAGTATATGCAGAATGCTTGTTCTTAAGCTATCGATTTTGGTAAACAAAACCGTAGACTGGGCTTGGAATGGTCTCGGTCCATCTGACGACGGATAGAGAACTCTCTGGAAACCGCGCTGTCGTGGACTGGCGTGTTGATTAGTTTATGCTTCTGTTCGCTCAATCATGTCGCTCAGGACACGAACGAGGACCCGGGCGCCAGCTGCCAGATCCTCCGGCCGCGAGTACTCTACTGCGTTATGACAGATCCCCCCGATGCTGCGGACCGCGACGACGATCGACGGGCATATCTCCGCTAAGCGAATTGCATCATGGGCTGCGATCGTCGAGAGGTGCTTGCCAATGATGCCCTCCGCAGCCATGGCTTCCTCCACCCTTTGGCATAGCCCAGCATCAAACACGCCAGCCTTCCGGCGCTCGGTGTGAAGCACGTGTCCGGCGACGTCCGCTCGCGTAGCTGACAGTGCCAACGCGCGGAGGAACTCCTCCTCTGCCCAGGCGAGCACGTTCTGGACAGGAGAGCGCAGCTCGATCCAGAGCGTTGCTTCGGAGACGATGCTGTTTGGCGAATTCGGATGAGTTTCGATCCGGCCCACCGAAGTATAGAGCGTATCTGCCGCAGCACCGCACATCTCCCTGAGATCGGCGATGAGATAGGACGCGCCCAGCAAGGCATCCCGGCGCCGCTCCATGGGCGTTGGGCCGGTATGTGCCTGAAGCCCGGTGAACCTTGCGCGGATCTTCGTTGCACCCCAATAGCGTGTGAAAGGACCAGCTTGAAGGTCCTCCTGCTCAAGCTCGGGAGCGCATTCCACATGCATCTCCACATAGGCCGCAGGACGCGGCGGTACATCACGTCCACGATAGCCAATGGCATCGAGAGCTGCTCCGACCGAGATGCCCTCACCATCCCGCACTGTCATCGCCTCCGCGAGAGCCATGCTGCCGACATAGACGCTGCTGCCGATGAGGCTGGGCTGGAAGCGCGCACCTTCCTCATTGGTCCAGTTGCAGACGGCCAGATTGGCGCGGGGAACGAGAGAGCCGGTGCGAACAGCCTCACGCAGCGCGGCCGCGCCGGCAAGACCGGCGACAACGCCATAGGCGCCATCGAAGCGGCCGCCCTTCGGCTGGCTGTCGAGATGCGAACCAGTCATGATCCACGGCGCATCGGCACCCGCCCAGTCAAGGCAGCCGAACATGTTTCCGATGGGATCGACCAGAGTACGCATGCCCATTTCATCGAACTTGGCGCGCAGCCAGTCCCTTGCTATGCGGTCACCTTCCGTCAGTGCGGGCCGGTCGACGCCACCGTCGGGCGTTCCTGCTGCCGAGGCCTGCTCCTCCATGAGAAGGGCCAGCAGGGCCTCATCAATCGTTGCTGTTGTCAATTGAGAATGCTCCGGGATGTCTCACTGATTCCGGTCAAGCCGGCCGCCTCGACGCTGCCCGCCTCCTCGTTAGCCAGGTGGCAGGCAACTGCTGCGGCGGGCGACACGGCGGTGAGCGCTGGCGCCTTCTCCCGGCAGATTTTCATGGCGAACGGGCAGCGCGAAGCGAAGCTGCAACCGGGTGCGATGTCGATGGGGCTCGGCGGCTCGCCCTCGAGCAGCAGCTTGCCACTGTCATACGGGTTGTCCTCGATCGTCGGGATGGCGCTGAGCAGTGCCTTGGTATAGGGGTGACGCGCCGAATAGAAGAGGTTGCGGTTGTCGGCGATCTCCACGATCTCACCCAGATACATCACCGCAATGCGCGTGCAGACACGGCGCACCATGGCGAGGTCATGCGAGATGAAGATGTAGGTGAGGTTCTTCTCGCGCTGCAGGCGGGAGAAGAGGGCGAGCAACTTGTTCTGCTCCGCCTGGTCCAGCGCGGACACGGTCTCGTCGAGGATGAGGAGGCGAGGTTCCAGCACGAGGGCGCGGGCAACAGATATTCGCTGGCGATCGCCCGTGCTGAGGGAATTGGGGAGGGAATCATAGATCTGAGGCGGAAGGCCCACATCCTCCATGGCCTTTTGCACCCGGGCCCGGAGAGCAGAGCCGGAGGCCAGGCCGTGGATGCGCACCCCCTCCTCGATCATGCGGCCCACCGTCATGCGTGGCGGCAGGCTGTTGTAGGGGTCCTGCAGGAGCAGCTGGAAATGTTGGCGGGATTCCATCAGCGCACGGCTGCTCGAAGCGTAAAGCGGCTTGCCCTGGAACATGATCTCGCCCTGCTCCGGCGCTTCAAGCGCTGCAAGCAGGCGGGTGAGCGTGGACTTGCCACAGCCGCTTTCGCCGACGATGCCGATGTTGTCCCGCGGCATCACGTCGAAGGTGACGCCGCGCACGGCCTGCACCTCATTGTAGGAATTGAAGTGGCCAGGGCGGCGCACCCGGTAGGTGCGCTTCACGTCACGCACAGACATCACCGGCTCATCGACGGAGCGGGCGCTGGCAGTGGGGGAGTCGGTGCTGATCCAGATGCGCGGGATCTGCTCGATCACGCTCTTCACGTAAGAGGTCCCGGGGGCACGCACAATGTCCGTCATGCTGCCCTGCTCCACCAGCTTTCCTTCCTTGAGCACAAGGATGCGGTCCGCCATCTGGTGCAGTGAGGGAAGCGAGGAGCTGAGGAACAGCACGCTGACGCCATGCCGCGCGGCAAGCTGCTTGAGGAGGCGTACAACCTGAAGCGCAATGGTCACGTCCAGCGGCTGGGTGATGTTGTCGGCGATGATGACGGCGGGGTCGGTCGAGAGCGCATCGACGATCATCGCGCGCTGCATCATGCCGCCCGAGTATTTTGTCGGGTATTCGTGGAAACGTTCGGCGGGAGACGGAATGCGCACCTCGGCGAGGAGCTTCAGGATCTTCTGTTCCGCATCCTGCTTCGAGAGCTCGGGCTTGACCGCGCGCAGCTTCTCGACGAGCTGCGGGCCAACGGGGATGGTGGGATCGAGGCTGCTCTGCGGGCGCGAGCCGATGTAGCCGATCTCGCGGCCTGGGTGGAGAAGCGAGGCGCCGTCCGCCGAGAGTATGCTACGGCCCTTGAAGCGAATGTCACCCCCACGGAACCGCAGTGTGGAGGGCAACCAGTTGGCAAGCGCCCGAGCAAGGATAGACTTGCCGCCGCCCGTTTCTGCAAAGACGCCCAGCACCTCATGCGAGGCGAGATCGAAGGAGATGCCGTCAAGAATGGCGGGGCGCTGCTCGTCGAAGGGGCCGACGGTTAGGTCTTGAACGCTGAGAATCGGCGTGGACATCAGCTTGCTCCGCCATAGATGCGGTTTCTGGCTTTCTCGAGGGCCGAGCCCATGAGGTTGATCGAAACGAGGACGAGGGTGAGGAAGAGGCCGGGCATTGTGCCGATCCACCACGCGTTGATCAGGTACTTGCGCGAATCTGAGATGATGGTCCCAAATGCGGGGGTGGGCGGCTGGATGCCGAGACCGAGGAAGCCCAGGATCGCCTCGAAGATCATCATGCGCGCCACATCGAGGACCGCCACAAAGGCAATGCCCGGCAGGATGTTGGGCGCGATGAACAGCAGCATGATCCGCAGGTCACGCGCGCCGAGCACGCGAAGCCCCCTGACATATTCCTTGCCGCGCTCGGTGATGGCGAGGCCGCGCGCCACGCGGGCATAGAGCGGCCAGCCGGAAAGCGCCAGCACCAGAATGATGGTGGTGACGGTGGGCGTCGACACGCCGAGGATGGCGATTGCGAGGATGATCATGGGCAGCGACAGCTGCGCATCGGTGATGCGCATGATGATCGTGTCCCACCAGCCGCCCTTGTAGCCGGCGACGAGGCCCAGCGTACAGCCCACGATGAACATGAGGATGACTGTGGTGATGCCGATGAACAGCGAATAGCGCAGACCGATGAGGCAGCGCAGCAGCATGTCCCGGCCCAGTTGGTCGGTGCCCAGGGGATGGATGTAGCTCCACTTGTCGCCGAAGAACATCGGCGGCAGGAACTTCTCCTTCACACTGATCTTGGTGGCCGAGAGGCTCGTCACCTCCGGCAGGATGATCGAGGCCGCGAGGATGATGACGAGAATGGCGAGGCCCACCCGAAAGCCGGTGTTGCGCATCGCGTCCGCCAAGATGCGGGCACTGACGGAGCGGCCCTGGGCCGGGGGCGCTGCGGTGGCTGTTACGCTGATGTCTGTCATGGCTAGAGCTCCACACGCGGGTCGATGGCGTAGGTGATGAGATCGACCAGAATGTTGATCAGGACAAAGACGGCGCTCGTCAGGATCGCGATGCCCTGGATGAGCGGAAAATCACGCGAGACGACGGATGATACGGTGAGGTGGCCGAGACCCGGATAGTCGAAGATGTATTCGACGACCAGCACGCCGCCCAGCAGCACCGAAAGCTGCATGCCCATAAGATTGACCAACGGAACAGAGGCATTGCGCAGCGCATGGGCGAAGACGATGCGCCAGCGCGACAGGCCTCTGACGCGCGCTTCATCAATGAAGGGCGATTGCATGATCTCGCCCAGCGAGACACTGAGTGTGCGGATGAGGAAGGGGGCCACCTCCACCGCCAGCACGATGGCCGGCAGGAGGACATAGGAAAAGCCCTGATACCCCAGTGCCGGAAGCCAGCCGAGCTTGACCGACAGGAACAAGATAAGGACGATCGCCAGCCAGAAATTGGGTATCGACACGAAGACCGACTGGATCAAGAGTGCAAGGGTTGCGGGCCATCGGTCTGGATAAAGCCCCGCGAAAATGCCAAGGGGAATGGAGATCATCAGCGCGAAGAGCAGCGCCATGCCTGCCAGCATGAGCGTGAGAGGCACGCGCTCGATGATGAGGTCAAGCGCCGGCGCCATGTTGGATTTTGTGGGATCGATGTATTCGCCGCCGGCCACCACCATGCCATTTACCGGGCGCACATAGGACTGGCCGAAATCACCGCGCACCACGCCTGCCATGTAGCGGCCGTACTGGACAATAATCGGGTCGCGGAGGCCCATCTTCTGGGCCACCTGCTCGACAACGCTTTCATCTGCCATGCCGCCGACGATCAGGCGCACGGGATCGCCCGGCACCACCCTCAGCAGTGTGAAGATGATGAGCGAGGTGATGAACACGATGACCACGCCCTGCGCCAGGCGTTTGAGGAGATATTCGACGAGGAACATCGGCGGGCGGTCCTTTCAGCGGCGGAACATCCGCCCGGCACTCAGGGCACCGGGCGGAATTCTTGCGGCGTCAGGTCAGGACAGCGTGGCCTTGCTGCCGTCCAGCATGCCGTTCGGATAGATGTAGAGGCCTTCGAGTTCCTTCTTGTAGGCGTGCAGGAACACGGAAGTGAAGAGCGCAAGTGCAGGCGCACGCTCCGCCAGGAGCGGCAGGGTATCCGTCTGCAGGATCTTGCGGCGCTCGTCGACCGAGGCGGCATTACGCTCGCGGTCAAGCGAGGCATCGATGTCCGGATCGACGATGCCGGTGATGCGCTTCGAGGAAGAGTGGAAGTGCGTGCGGATCACCAGATCGGGCTCCGGCGAGCCAGTGCACCATCCGCAGTCAATCATGTGGCCTTCACCACCGCCTTCCTTATCATAGAGCAAGTTGCCCCAGGCAGCGAGCTCCAGCACCTGCAGCTTCACCGGGAAGCCCTGTTCCTGCAGCATGCTGGCGATGACTTCGCCATACTCCTTGGTTTTCGGATAGAAACCCGTGGAGGTGTAGTATGTGAGTTCCGGCAGGCCCTCGCCCTTGGGGAAGCCGGCTTCGGCCAGCAGCTTCTGGCACTGTTCGGGGTCATATTCGGGATAGTTCGGCACGTCGATGTAACCGAACTTAACGGGCGAGATATGGGCCTTGCTGGCGCTTCCCGACATTCCGAGGACTTCGAGCAACACCGAACGATCAATCGCATGGCAGGCAGCGCGGCGCACGCGCCAGTCGGTGAAGGGCGCCTTTGAGCAACGGAAGAACAGATACTTGTTCTCGGTCGACATCACCTTGTTGATGACGAAGTTGGGGTTCTGCGAGATGGTCTCGACCTGCTCCTGCTCCAGGCGTTCAATCAGGTCCGCCTCGCCGTTGAGCAGCGAGAGCGTGCGCGTGGTGGTGTCACCCACGAAGCGGTATTCGATGCCCGGCAGCTTGGGCTTGCCCATGAAGAAACCGTCATAGGCCTCAAGCATGGAAGAATCACCCTTCTGCTCGACGAACTTGAAGGGGCCGGTGCCGTTGGGCTTGGCCGAGAGCTTCGCCTTGTTGGCGACGTCCGACGCCGACAGGATCGGCAGGAAGGACGAGAGATAGTAGTAGAGCACCGCCGGATAGCCGAATTTCTCCGTCTTGATGCGGCAGGTGTGCTTGTCCACCACCTCGACCTCGACCTGGCCCGGATACCACTGGGCAGGACGGTCCGGCTGACAGCCATATTCATAGGTAGCCTTCACGTCATCGGCGGTGAAGTCCTGGCCATCATGAAATTTAACACCCTCGCGCAGCTTTACTTCGAGCGTATACTGGTCGATCGGCGTCATCGAGGTTGCGAGTTCGAAGATCAACTCTTCCGGATTGTCCGGTTTCATCGGGGCGCGGGTGAGATAGCCGAACATCATGCCTTCGATGATGAGCTGGCCGAGGTTGGTGTGGGTCGTCGGGTCCCAATTGCCGGTGAGTGCTTCGGCTGCGAGGAAGCGCATGGGCTTGCCCGTCTGCGCCCGGGCGGAGCTGATGAAGAACTCTGGATCGGTGCGCATCAGTCCGGCGGTACCCATGCCGGCCACCACCATTTTCAGTGCATCGCGTCTTGATAGCATTGTTGTCTCCTCCTGTGTTTGTCCGGCTGTCTTGAATTGCACCCCTGCTGCCAGCCGGTTGGCGAAAGGGCTCAGAGGCATGACTTAGAGACTGCGCAACCAGGTCTCCCACCGCGGATCGAACAAAAGAGATCGCGCCCGCATGTATTTCCAGGCACCATACTTCTGGTAGTCGAAGTCCCAGCTGCTGAGCTTGCGGTTGACGATGGCCCATGAGGCCCATTTGATGTCAGCCAGCATACGCGCCACGTTGACGCGCGCAACTGTCGCCTGATTTACATTTCCGTAATACTGCTCGATCAGCTCAAGCGAGCGGCCTTCCGGATAGAACATCTCGCCGATGAACACGCCCAGCTCGTAGGCACGCTCATTGTTGGATGTGAATTCACAGTCGATAAGCTTCATCGGTGCACCCGGCTTCTGCAGGAAGTTGCCGGGCATCGGGTCATTGAAGCAGGGCACGAGGTCGAGGCCAGAGGCGAGCATCGCGCGGCGCGCTTCCTCATAGCGGCGCTCCAGCCACGGGAAGTCCGAGGGAAGATGAGACCCCAGTTCCCGCGCCTGGGCGAAGTGCTCGTCGATCATGTCGAACACCGTCTTGGTGAGCGGAAGCGACGGGCCAGAGTTGAAGGCCTTGTAGAGGTCAATGACCTCAGACTGGATCTGCTCGTTGCGGAAATCCGCATTGGTGGAGGCGCGGTAGCCCTCAAGGAATTCGAAGGCCTCGATGCCCGTCTTCGGGTCGAAGAAGACGACCTCCGGCCCGATTCCCATGCGGAAGGCGCTGGCCGCGGCGGCATGCGCCGCCTCCCTGTCAATGAACTTCTCGGAACCCGCACCCGGCACCTTTACGAAGAAGCGCCGCTTTTCACCCGCGACGGAGACGCGGAAATTGCCGTTCATCAACCCGCCGACGATCGGCGCATAGGTTGCGGTCTTGCCCTGCCATTGCGGCGTGGAGGCGATCGCCGCCTCAAGAGATTTCTCAGCGGCGGTTTCGCCCTGCCCAAGCGTCTTCTCGGTCATCACAGCCGCCCCAGCTTTTCGGAGAAGCGCGGATCGCGGATCGCCATACGGGCCCTGAGGAAGCGCCAGTCGCCGAACTTCAGGAACTCATAGGTTTCGCGCCGCGAAGTACCCGCCAGCAGGGCTCCGATGAGACCCCAGCGCAAATCATCTGCCGCACCATAGAGCCAGGCGCGGTTGAACAGAGCGCGCTCAAAACGGCCATGGAAGGCCTCGAAGAGCTCCGCCGCGTCGCTCTCGCTGTCATGCGCCTCGACGAGGAAGGCGCCAGCGTCCAGCATCGGGTCCATGTCGCCCGCCATGTCCCAGTCGAGCAGGCGGACCTCGCCGCTCCTCGAGAACATGAGGTTGGAGACATTGCCATCACCGTGGGCGGGAACGTAGTCAATGCCTGAGGCGCCGATCGCGTCACGTACCTCGCGGATGTTAATGGCGAGCCAGTCGATATCCTCCGGCACGGGCGCGCTGGCGGCGCGGCATTTCTCAAGCAGTGTTTCAACCTCTGCGAATACGTCGGCCTTGCGGCCCAGTGGCTTCGTGCGCTGGAAGGCCTTGCGCTGCTCCAGCACCTTGAGGCGGCTGCCGCGGTCCAGCACCTTGTCCAGTGTTCCGGCAGCCCAGCCCGCCCCGGCGGAAAGATCCTCCATGACGAGGGTGCGGGCTTCCACATCCGCGGCGATGATCCTGGGGCCGACGCCGGCATCGGCTGCCTGCCGGGCTGCGGCGAAGGCCGTGCTGATATCGCTGAACTGGCCGGCATCGATGTCCATCACCTTGGCGATGCAGGTCGATCCATCGGGCAGGCGCAACCGCCAGATATCGGCGTCAACACCGCGCCAGCTGGGCGAGGCAAGAACGGGAAGGGCAGGTTCGGCGGCGGCCTCGCGCCACGCGGGTCCGGCGGCCAATCGTGCTGTGTCTTGGGTCTCGGTCGGCATTCACTCCCCCCGGCGCAAGAGCCGGGGAGGCGCTTGCGCGGCAGCAGAGTTTTGCTCAGGTGGTGTCTGGCGGATATGTCCTGCAGTCTACTACTGCTTGCCTCACAGCCCACTCGGCGGGGAAGCGCTTACGCCGGAGGCTGCCCGTTTGTTAGGCTAAGCGCGCGTCATACAGGGGAGCATGCGGAACTCATGACCATCGCCGAACTGGCCCGCCTCGACACGCTACAGCTGCTCAGCCTCTATCGCACGGGCAAGCTTTCACCCGTGGAGGTGATGCAGACGACGCTGGACCATGCTCTTGCCATCCATGGCCAGATCAATGCGCTGTTCAACATCGTGGCGGACGAGGCCATGGCGGCAGCGCACGCCTCGGAAGAGCGGTGGCGGAAACACACGCCCATGGGCCGCCTCGACGGCGTGCCGGTGACGGTGAAGGACAGTGTGAATGTGGCGGGCTGGCCCTATCTGCATGGCGCCCGGCCCAACCGCGACAGGCCGGTCGCCACCGAGGATGCACCACCCGCCGCCCGGCTGAAGGCGGCCGGCGCCATCATCTTCGCCAAGACGACCATGCCGGATTGCGGGCTGCTCGGGGCCGGGGTGAGCTCCGCCCATGGAATCACCCGCAACCCGTGGAAGCTCTCCGCCAATACCGGAGGCTCCAGCGCGGGCGCAGGTGCCTCGCTCGCCGCGGGGCTGGGATTCAGTTCGGTCGGCTCCGACATCGCGGGGTCGGTACGCCTTCCGGCGGGCCAATGCGGGCTTGCGGCGCTCAAGCCCACGCAGGGGCTGATCCCGCACCTGGCGCCGGACATCATGCGCTCTGCCGGACCCATGGGCCGGAGCGTCACCGACATTGCCACCATGCTGACAGTGCTGGCGGAGCCTGATGCACGCGACTGCTGGTCGCTTCCGCCAAGCTCCGTCACCTATGAAGATCATCTGGACCGGGACGTGAAGGGCCTCTCCATCGGGCTGCTGCTTGACATGGGCTTCGACCCCCGCCCAGCGCCGGAAGTGGTGGAGGTGGTGCGTGCGGCGGGCCGGGTGCTGGAAAGTGCCGGGGCCGTGGTGACCGAGGTGCCGGCACCCTTCCAGCATGATGCCTATCGCGCTATCGACCAGATACTGCAGATCAGGGGCTATGCCGAGATCCAGGCCTTTGCGGAAGACCGGCGGCATGAGGTGACGGAAGCGGTGCGCAACTGGTGCCAGCCGGCCAAGGCCTTCAGCGCGCTGGACTATTCGGCGATGCTGCAGGACATTGCACGCTCCCGCGCCATCCTCGAACGCTGCCTCAGGCCCTATGATTATGTGCTCGCCCCGGTGCTGCCGGTGGTGAGTTTCCCGGCAGAGGCACCGGGCGTCTCAGCCGACGTCCCGCTCCGCCATGCCAACTTCACCGCCATGTTCAACCAGACCGCCCAGCCCGCCTCATCCGTGCACCAGGCGCTGATCGGAGGGCTACCGGTGGGCGTTCAGGTTGTTGGCAAGAGGTTCGATGACATGGGGGTGCTGCAGCTTTCGCGCCTGCTTGAGGCGGCGCGCGGTGCCGTCGAATGGCCCACCACGCCCAAGCCCTGAGATGCCCGAATCTTGCGCTTGTATAAACCGTTGACCGTGAACTAACCTCCTCCGTCCATTGGACGAGGTGGAATGCTCAAGGAATTCGACACCGGCACGATCCAGACCTCCCGCCAGCTGCGCGCATGGCGGGAGATGATGTCCGATGTCTATTACAGCCTCGACGTGGCCCGGCCAGAGGCGCATCTGCGCGGCAACCTGCGCGAGGTGCAGATCGGGAATGTCTCGGTGTCACGTTTCGATGCCGACAGCCAGCGAGTGTTCCGTACACGGCAGAAGATCTCCGAGGGGCCGGACGATTCCTATGTCTTCATCATGCCACAGCGTGAGAAGATGTTTTACAGCCAGCTCGGCCGCAATGGCTTTGTGGCAGCGGGGGATTATATCCTCGTCAGCACCTCCGAGTTTTATGAACTCTCCTGCCCCGACAATTTCGTGAACTATACAGTGAAGCTGCCGGGCGCCAGCCTGCGCCAGCGCATCCCCGATCTCGACGATCACCTCTGCTGCCGCTTTCCGATGAACCGCGAAATGGCGCAGATTGCCCTGACGTTGGCAACGAAGTCCGCCGCCACCCTGTCCAAGTCCCCCACCCCCGGCCATGCCGAGGCGATCGGGCAGCGGGTGGAGGACTTCATCGCCATGGTGATTGAGTGCGAGGACACGACCGCAGTCGGCCAGGAGAAGCGCGCCCGCTTCCTGCTCCGGCAACGCATCTCCCACGGCATCCGCGACCGCCTGACCGACGCGGACCTGGCACCTCGCAGCATAGCTGATCGCAATGGTATATCGCTGAGCTATCTTCACAGAATATTCAACGAACATGGCACGACAGTATCGAGCTATATCCTCGATCAGCGACTGCAACTTGCTTATGAAAAACTCGCGAACCCACTGGGCCCAAGGCTGACTGTTTCCGAGGTGGCTTACTCCGTGGGCTTCAAGAGCGCGTCTCATTTCTGCAAAGCGTTCGCGGCACGCTACAACATGACGCCGAGTGATGTGCGGCAGCGTTAAACAGCGTTACTTATAAATGACCTGATGGGGTCGCGGCCGTCCATGCTGCTGCTCTGCGATGTGCGGCGGCACGCAGTCCTCTGGCAATTCCTCGGTGGTTTCACATTTCGTGGCACGTTTTTGGCCGAAAGCGGGGCTCCGAAGAACTTGATATGCTGCAAGGCAGCTGAAGAAAACGCCCTTCCCGGACCGCACGGTTGAATGCAACCCCAAAGGTGACAAAGAGGAATGGTGTCACTCCGCTCCCGCACGGGCATGCAAGTCAACTTGCGACTGGCGCCCGGCTCCGGGTGATCAACGAAGCCGCGGGCAGTTCTTAACAGCGATCGCCGCAACAGAGAGCTCCAGGTCTTCGTCGAGCGATATCAGCCCGGGGCAGGCACCGGCGAAGAACCTCTGACCCGCGTGGGCGCAACAGCCGTCGTCGTCAACCGAGGAAAATTTGAAGTCGAGGCCGATGGCCTGAAATATGTCCAGAACATAGCAGGAGGCTGTCAGCTGGTCGTGTATTAGCCCTACAGGCTGCGCAAGAGTCGGCAAGACTGTCGCAATCGTCGTTTACCCAGCGATAATCCAAGAATAAGGAAGCCTGGAAGGAAGGAGGGCTCTTCTAACACAGAAGCGTGCGTGCTCCGGAGTTCTCAAGAGCGGTGCGCAATTCGCCCGAAGGTGCCTCGTCACAGACCAGCAGCACCTGGGGCGACCACGGACCGTAGACCGAGAGCGATGGCCGGTCGAACTTGGTGTGATCCGCCAGCACTACCGTTTCGGAAGAGCGCTTCATCATCGCGCCATAGATCAGTCCGGGGCCCACGCCTGCGTCGCTGGGTCCCTCTCCCGTCAGGCCGCTGGCGCCCAGGAAGGCCTTGCCCGCGCGGTAGCGCTGCAGTGCCTCAATCGTGTCAGGGCCGTGGATCAGTCCTTCACGGCTGTCATACTGGCCGGGCAGCATCAGCACCTTGTGGAACGGGTTGCTGGCAAGCGCCACCGCGACCGGGAATGCATGGGTGATGACGGTGAGGTGATCGCGCTCAGCAGCGAGGCGGCGCGCGAAAATCGTCGTCGTCGCGCCGCCACCGATCATCAGGATGTCGTTGGGCTCGACCAGCCTCACCGCCGCCGCGGCGATCCGCTCGCGCTCGGCGACCATCAGCTTCTCGCGTTCGGCAAGCGCCGGCTCGAAGCTGACGGGCCGCGTGGCCCCGCCATAGGTGCGGTTGATCAGGCCGCGCTCGTCGAGTTCCGCAAGGTCGCGGCGCACGGTCTCCGTGGAGACGCCAAGCAGCGCGGCGAGTTCGTTCACCCTCAGCGTCGGCGCGGTGCGGAGTTCGGCGACGATCCTCGCCTGACGGTTGGACTTGGTCAGCTTCACCTCCATGCGCTTCATGCCTTCCATTCTGCCATGGCGGGGCCCGGGCGCAACACTGCCCGGACCGCCACAAAACCACACTAGAGTGGGCAAAGACAGCCCACTTGACAACAATATTATGCTGTGCTTCCATCTAAAAATATTGCAAGTCGGTCAATTCCCGCCCGAAGGAGCAGACATGTACGATTATGGCCTCTTCCAGTTCGAGTCGAAGCAGGACCTGTTCGACAAGGCCATCCGCTTCTGGAATCCAGACAAGACCAAGTTCTGGCAGAAAGCCGGCATTGATCTCGTTATCGACCGCCGCGAGGGTTATTTCCTCTACGACATGTCAGGCCGCCGGCTGATCGACCTGCATCTCAATGGCGGGACCTACAATTTCGGCCACCGCCATCCGGAACTGGTGGAGACGCTGAAAGGTGCGCTCGACTATTTCGACATGGGCAACCACTGGTTCCCCTCGGTGGCCCGCTCGGCCTTGGCCGAGCAGCTGATCAGCATTTCGCCGGGCATGAAGTACGCCGTCTTCGCGCCGGGCGGGGCGGAGGCGATCGACATCGCAATCAAGTCGGCGCGCTATGCTACCAAGCGGCGCAAGGTCGTGTCGATCATCAAGGGCTACCACGGCCATTCGGGGCTCTCGGTTGCAACGGGCGATGACCGCTTTACCAAGATCTTCCTCTCCGACCAGCCCGACACCTTCGTCCAGGTGCCGTTCAACGACATTGCGGCGATGGAGCAGGCATTGAAGGGCAATGATATCGCCGCCCTCATCATCGAGACGATCCCAGCCACCTACGGATTCCCCATGCCGAAGGAGGGCTACCTCAACGCCTGCAAGGCGCTGTGCGAGAAATATGGCGCGATGTACATCGCGGATGAAGTGCAGACGGGCCTGATGCGCACCGGCAAGATGTGGGGCTGGCAGGCCTATGGCGTGCAGCCAGACATCATGGTGACGGCCAAGGGCCTCTCCGGCGGGCTTTATCCAATTAGCGCCGCACTGGTGAACGAAAAGGCCGGCGGCTGGCTCAATGAGGATGGCGCCGCCCACATTTCCACATCAGGTGGCGCTGAACTCGGCTGCTGTGTCGCACACAAGGTGATCGAGATGCTGCTCAGGCCAGAACTCATCGCCAATGTACAGACGGTGACGGACTACATGGCGGAAAGCATGCAGGAGATGATCTCCCGCCATGGCGACATCTTCACCGGCGTGCGCCAGAAAGGCCTGATCCTGGGGCTGGAATTCTCGAACCATCCGGAAGGCGCCATGTACGTCTCGCGCGCGCTTTATGAGCATGGCGTGTGGGCGATCTTCTCCTCCCTCGACAAGCGGGTGCTGCAATGGAAGCCCGGCGTGCTGCTGACGCGCGAAACCTGTGAAGACATCATGGACCGTTTCGATGCCGCCATGCCGCGTGCGCGCGAGCTGCTGCATCAGGCGAAAAAGGCTGCATGACATGACCGAACCGCTGATCAAAGTTCCCGACGTCCAGTTCGAACGCGCCAAGCTTATGCTGGACCGCGCCAGCTGGGCCGCCGCCAAGATGCAGAAGCTGGACCGTGCCACAACGCGCCGCATTGTCGATGCGGTGGCGGCCGCCGGTCATGCCAAGGCTCAAGCCTACGCCGAATGGGCCGTGCGCGAGACGGGCATGGGCGTCGTGGAACACAAGCGCATCAAGAACGAGGCAAGCACCAAGGGCTTGGTCGAGCTCTATGGCAATGAAGACTTCATCAGCCCGCGCATCGACCCCGTGAAGAAGATTGTCGAACTCCCCCGCCCCGCGGGCGTCATCTTCGCGCTGATCCCCGTCACCAACCCGGTTTCCACCGTCTTCTTCAAGACGCTGCTGGCGCTGATGACGCGCAATGCCGTGATCCTCTCCCCTCACCCGCAAGCCAAGGCCTGCTGCAGCGATGCCGCGCGCGTGCTGGCCGAAGCCGCACGGGCCGCCGGCGCACCCGATGGCGCGATCCAGGTGATCGAAGAGCCCAATATCCCCCTGCTCGAGAAGTTGATGGCGGATGAGAGGGTGGACCTCATCATCGCGACGGGCGGGCCATCGGTCGTCAAGGCTGCCTACCGCTCCGGAAACCCGGCCTTCGGCGTGGGCCCCGGCAATGCGCCGGTGCTGGTGGACGAAACTGCCGATCTCAAGCTTGCAGCAAAGCGCATCGTTGCGTCCAAGAGCTTCGACAACTCGATCCTCTGCACCAATGAATCAACAGTGCTGGCCTTCACAACTATCGCCGACCGGCTTCTCGATGCCCTGAAGGCGGAGAAATCGCATATCTGCACGCCCGAGGAAACAGACAAGCTGCGCAAGCTTCTGTTCACCGAGCATGGCTTCAACATCGGCATGATCGGCAAGGATGCGAGCGTCATCGCGCGCGAGGCCGGCTTCAATGCCGGCGGTGCGAAGATCCTCGTGACGCCGGTGAACCTCGTCCAGCCGGAGGAAAAGCTTGTGCGCGAGAAGCTCTGCCCCGTGCTGGCCTTCGCCAGGGTGCAGACCATCGACCAGGCCATTTCCGCCGCCCGATCCATGATGCGGAAGTCCGGCAAGGGCCACTCCGCTGCCATTCATTCGAAGAACGAGGCCAACATCATGGCCTATGCCGCCGCTGTCCCTGCACTCCGCGTGGTGGTCAACACCGGCTGCTCGCTGGGGGCGTCTGGTTATGAGACCAACCTCGGCCCGTCGATGACCATCGGCACAGGCTTCGTCGGCGGCTCGTCGATCGGTGACAATCTCACTCCGCATCACCTGCTGCACTATGCGCGCATTGCCTACAACAAGGATGCATCCGAAAGCTTCGGCAATTTCACTGGGCTCGATCCGCTGAACATGCCGAAGCGTGACTCATCGCCCGTCTCGCTCGCCGTCGACAATTCGAGCGACAGCGAACTGCGGAAGGAACTGCGCCGCATCATCCTCGAGGAGCTCAAAGCGGTTCTGGCCGCTTGACCTGACAATGGCAACGCTCCGCTCATACATCTTCATCGACCAGCTGCAGCCGCAGACCATGTGCTATCTCGGCACCTGGATCAGGGGGTCGCTGCCCCGCACCAACATGGCGGCACAGATCATCGAGGTCGCCCCCGGCCTCGACATCGAGGCATTGACCGACGTGGCGCTCAAGACGGCGGAGGTGCAGGGTGGCATCCTCGTAGTCGAGCGGCAGTTCGGCTATCTGGAAATCCATTCGCGTGACGTGGCTGCCGTCAAGGCGTCCGCTGAAGCCGTGATTGCCGCCATGGGCATCACGGCGGACAAAGCGATGAAGCCGAAGATCCTCGCCTCCAAGATCGTGACGCGCATCGACCCCGGCCATGCCTTTCTCATCAACCGCAACAAGGGCGGCTCCATGGTGCTGGCGGGCGAAACACTCTTCGTGCTCGAAACCGAGCCCGCGGCCTATGCCATCCTCGCCGCCAATGCGGCGGAGAAGGCAGCCACCATCAAGATCGTCGACTACCGGATGATCGGGGCCACGGGACGCCTCTACCTCTCCGGCACCGAATCCGAAGTGCGCGCCGCGGCATCCGCCGCCGAACAGGCGCTGGAGCTGTGACATGACACTGAAGCCTGAAATGAGCAACGAACTCCGCCACATGGTGCGTGACGTGCTGCGCGAGGTGATGGCGCAACGCAACGTCACCAGCGGCAGCGCAGTCGAGTCCGTGCGCATCGCCAATGACCATGACCTTGCAGGTTTCATCGCCCGCGTCACCGAGCCAGAAACGCTGGAGAAGCTGCGCGCCGGCAAGCTGCGCTTCACGCTGGGTGCCGTCCCTGCCCCCGCCATTGCAATCTCTGCACCCGCATTGACTGGCGTCGTCACCGAACAGAAGATCGATCACCTCAAGGATGCAGGCACACTCGTGCTCGCTCCCGGCGCCGTGCTTACCCCGCTGGCCCGCGACAAGGCGCGCAAGCTGGGCCTCACCATCGAAAGGAGACCCTAGATGCTGAAGGCAACCGTCACGGGCCGCATCTGGTCCACCAAGAAGCTTTCGGAAGTCCCTGCAGGGTCGATCCTCGAGGTTCTCGTGGACGAAACCAATTCGCGCCTCCTGGCCTTTGACCCGTTGGGCTGCGGCGAAGGCGAGAAAGTCATCATCGCCACCGGCTCCGTTGCCGCTGGCTGGTTTCCCGGAAAGTCACCGCCCATCGACGCACTGATCATTGGATCGATCGATGACGCGGCAACCAAGTAAATCCAAACGCTCAACGGAGGATGCCATGAGCAATGCAATCGGAATGATCGAGACCAAGGGTTATGTCGCCGCCATGGCGGCGGCCGACGCCATGGTCAAGGCCGCCAACGTGACGATCGTTGGCCGCGAACAGGTGGGTGACGGCCTGGTTGCCGTGATCATCAATGGCGACGTGGGCGCCGTGAAGGCCGCCACCGAAGCCGGTGCGGAAGTGGCGGGCCAGATCGGCACGTTGGTCTCCGTCCATGTGATCCCGCGTCCGCATGCGGATGTCTCCAAGCACTTCGCCTCCGCTTCGTCCAAGTAAGCGGGACACGAGCCATGTCCGCCGCACGCGCGGCGGCGAAGGGTGAACTCCGGGTCTTTCTGACGATCGAGGGTCTCGAGCCGCAATTCGCCGCCTATATGGGAACGCCGACGCGCGCCCGGGGCTATCCGCCCTATGCGGGCCAGCACGCCCTGATCATCGAGGTCGCCCCCGGCCTGATGATCGAGCGCGTGATGGACCTGGCCTTGAAGGCGGACCCGGACCTCGAGCCCGGCATCCTCTTCGTCGAGCGGCAGTTCGGCATTCTGGAAATCCACGGCAGCGACAAGGACAAGCTCTTGGCCGCCGGCCGTGCCGTGCTGAAGGGCATGGGGCTGACCGAGGGCGACCAGCTCGCCCCGCGCATTCTCTTCACCGACGTGATCGAGAACATCGCGGACCAGCATGCGGTCATCATCAACCGCAACCGACAGGCCTCCATGGTGATGCCAGGCGAAACGCTGCTCGTCTGCGAGATGGTGCCCGCTCTCTATGCGGCGATTGCCGCCAACGTGGCGGA
>CAIYXE010000239.1 GCA_903930095.1 uncultured Hyphomicrobiales bacterium | reverse complement strand
GGGAGAAGACGACAGGAATGAATTCAACTGATATCAAGCCTCCCCCACCCTTTCAAACCACGCGTTCTCATCGATAACCTCGACACCGTATTTCTCGGCGTCCTTGAGCTTGGATCCCGCGCCCGGCCCTGCCACCAGCAGGTCGGTCTTCTTCGACACGCTGCCGGATACCTTCGCACCCAGCCGCTCGGCCATGGCCTTGGCCTCGTCGCGTGTCATGCGTTCCAGCGCCCCGGTGAAGACCACCGTCTTGCCGGCCACGGGAGAGGTCGTGCTGCGCGCCTCGAGCGAGGTCACGGTCACGTGCTTCAGCAGTTCGTCAACGACGTCCCTGTTATGCGGCTCGCCGAAGAACTGGACGACGGCCTCCGCCACCACCTCGCCGATGCCGTCGATGGCATTGAGCTCGTTCCAGGCATCACCTTCCATGGGGCCCGCAGCGATCATCTGCTCGTGGAAATGCGCCACCGTGCCATAGGCGCGGGCAAGCGCGCGGGCGGTTGTTTCGCCCACGTGGCGGATACCCAGTGCGAAGATGAAGCGGTCAAGGGCGATGCTGCGGCGCTGGTCGATGGCCTCGAACAGCTTGGCGACACTCGCCTCACCCCAGCCCTCGCGGTTCTTCAGCCGCTTCAGCGCGCCCTTGTCGCGCGCCTCCAGCGTGAAGATGTCATGCGGCCACTGGATCAGCTCGTCGGCATAGAATTCGGCGATGATCTTGTCGCCCAGCCCCTCGATGTCGAAGGCGTTGCGCGAGGCGAAATGCTTCAGCCGCTCGACGCGCTGTGCAGCACAGATGAGGCCGCCGGTGCAGCGGCGCACCGCATCGAGCTTGCCGCCCGCGCGCTCCTCCCGCACCGCGTGGGACTGGCAGACGGGGCACTCCTGCGGAAAGTGGTAGGGCTTCGCATCAACCGGGCGCTTTTCAGCCACGAAGCCGAGGATCTGCGGGATGACATCGCCCGCGCGCTGCACGATCACCGTGTCGCCCTCGCGGATATCCTTGCGGGCGATCTCGTCTTCATTGTGCAGCGTTGCATTGGTGACGACGACACCGCCCACCGTCACCGGCTTCAGCCGCGCCACAGGCGTGAGCGCACCCGTGCGGCCCACCTGGATGTCGATCTTCTCCAGCACCGTCATCGCCTTCTCGGCGGAGAACTTATGGGCAAGGCCCCAGCGCGGGCTGCGCGAGACGAAACCTAAGCGCTGCTGCCAGTCAAGGCGGTTCACCTTGTAGACCACGCCGTCAATGTCATAGCCCAGCTCCGCGCGCTGGCTTTCGATCAGCCGGTAATGGGCAAGAAGCTCCTCCACCGAGCCGCAGAGCTTCATCAGCGGATTGGTTGGGAGCCCCCAGGATGCGAAGGCCTCGATCACGCCCATCTGCGTATCGGCCGGAAGCACCGGCGCTTCACCCCAGGCATAGGCGAAGAACCTGAGAGGCCGCGCGGCGGTGATCGCGGAGTCGAGCTGGCGGAGGGAGCCTGCGGCGGCATTGCGCGGGTTGGCGAAGACTTTCTCACCCGCCTGCGCCTGCCTGTCGTTGAGCGCTGCGAAGTCCGCGTGCGACATATAGATCTCACCGCGCACCTCAACGATCTCGGGCGCATCGCCCTTCAGCCGCTTCGGCACCTGCGCGATGGTCATGACATTGGCAGTGACGTTCTCGCCTTCGAAGCCGTCGCCACGCGTTGCGGCCTGCACCAGCTTGCGGTTCTCGTAGCGCAGCGAGATCGACAGCCCGTCGATCTTGGGTTCGGCGGTGATGTCGACCGGTTGCGCGTCATCCAGGTTGAGGAAGCGCCGGATGCGGCCCACGAAGTCACTGGCGTCCTCGTCCGAGAAGCCGTTGGCGAGCGACAGCATGGGAACGGCGTGGCGCACCTTGCCGAATTTCTCCACCACACCCGCACCAACCCGGCGCGAGGGCGAATCCTCCCGGATCAGCTCCGGAAAGCGCGCCTCGATCGCCTCGTTGCGCTGGCGCAGCACATCATACTCGGCGTCCGGAATGATGGGCGCATCTTGCTCGAAATAGGCGCGGTCATGGCGGGCGATCTCGCCCGCGAGTTCTGCGAGTTCGGCAGAGGCCTCCATGATAGTGAGATCCTCGACGGGGGTGGGCGCCTTCCTGCGCATGCTCAACCCTTGGCTCCCAGCAACTCATCCGCCTGGGCCCGCGCGGCCTCCGTCACCTGCGCGCCAGACAGCATGCGCGCAACCTCTTCCCGGCGGCTGGCCGCCGAGAGCGCCTGCACACGCGTCACCATGCGCTTCGATTTTGAGGCCACCTCCTCCATCTTGGAGATCAGCATGTGCTGGCCAGCACGCGCGGCCACCTGCGGGCTGTGGGTCACGGCCAGTACCTGCAGGTTTCCGGCAAGCCGGGAGAGCCTGGCGCCGATGGCGTCCGCCACGGCACCTCCGACACCCGTGTCGATCTCGTCGAAGATCAGCGTGGGGGCAGAGCCCTTGGCGGCGAGGATCACCTTGAGCGCCAGCATGAAGCGCGCAAGTTCGCCGCCCGAGGCCACCTTCATCAGCGGGCGGAGCGGCGTTCCGGGGTTGGCCGCCACCATGAACTCGATGCGGTCGATGCCATGGGCTCCGGGTTTTCCGGCATCGGTCTCGATCGCGGTTTCAAAGCGCGCGCGCTCCAGCTTGAGGGGCGGGAGCTCCGCCATCACCGCCTTGTCCAGCGCCTTCGCCGTCTTGCGGCGTCTGTTCGAGAGCTTCTCGGCAGCGCCATCAAAGGCATCGCGCGCAGCCCTGTAGGCCTGCTCCAGTTTCTTGAGCCGTCCGCCGCCATCAGTGAGCGCCTTCATGTCATCATCGAAGCGCGTGCGCACCTGCGCCAGCGTATCGACAGTGCATTTGAACTTGCGTGCGGCAGCGCGCAGCGCAAAGAGGCGCTCTTCGGATTTCTCCAGTTCCTTCGGATCGAAGACGAAGGCACGTTGGGCATCCGCGATGGCGCGCTCGGCCTCGGTGATCTCCGCCAGCACGCGGTCGAGCGCCTGGCACACATGATCGAGCCTGCCGCCCGCCGTCTCACGGCGGCGCTCCAGCTTGCGGAGTGCGGCATTGAGGCGGGCAACCGACGTGCCGTCTCCGGCCAGCGCCTCCTCGGCATCGCCGAGTGCGTCGGCATATTGCTCGGCTGACATCATCATCTGGCGGGCCTCGGCGAGCTTCGCTTCCTCGCCCGGAATCGGGTTCAGCGCGCGCAGTTCTTCCGTGGCGTGTTCGAGATAGTCGCGTTCGGCCTCCGCGCGCTCCATCAGGCTGCGGTGCCCGGCAAGTGCTGCCTCCGCCTCGGACACCTTGGTCCAGAGGGCTGCCACCTCGTTCACCTCCGCCTCATGCCCGCCGAAGGCGTCCAGCAGGCGGCGGTGGGCGGATACCTCAACGAGCGCGCGATCGGCATGCTGGCCGTGGATTTCCGCCAGCGCGGCCGCGATCTGGCGCAGCAGGTTCAGGCTCACGGGCTGGTCGTTGATGGCCGCACGGCTGGGGCCATCGGCATTCTGGATGCGGCGGATAACGAGTTCGCCCTCAGCATCCACCCCCTGCTCCTTCAGGATGACGAAGGCGGGATGCGTGCGGGGCAGTGCGAAGGCCGCCGTGACGACGCCGCGCTCAGCACCCGCCCGCACCAGAGAGGAATCGCCGCGGGCGCCCAGCGCCAGGCCCAGCGCATCGAGCAGGATGGATTTGCCGGCACCCGTCTCGCCGGTGAGCACGGTGAGGCCTTTCTCGAGCGCAATGTCGAGCTTCTCGATCAGGACGATGTCGCGAATGGAAAGGGCAGTGAGCATGGCCGCAGACTATAGCGGAGTCGGGGCCTCAGGCGAGAGGCGGATTAGAAGGGATTGACCGAGGCGAAGGTCTTGGAGATCCAGGACTCGTCATTCTGGACCGGCGCCTGCCCGTCGCTGGAGACGAGCCGGTAGGCATCCCTGTACCAGTCGGAATCGGGATAGTTGTGGCCCAGCACGGCGGCCGCCGTTTGCGCCTCCGATACGATGCCAAGCGCCATGTAGCCCTCCGCGAGGCGGTAGAGCGCTTCCGGCGTCTGGCTGGTGTTGCGGTATTCGGTCACGACGCGCTTGAAGCGGTTGATGCCCGCCAGGTAGCTGCGCTCGCGGAAGTAAAATCGGCCAACTTCCATTTCCTTGCCGGCCAGGTGGTCACGCGCCACCACGGCCTTCGCGGCCGCATCGGCGGCATAGGCGGTGCCTGGATAGCGCTGCGCCACCTCTTCCAGCGCCGCCAGCGCCTGCTTGGTGGCGGTCTGGTCGCGCTTGGTATCGGCGATCTTGTTATAGTTCGAAACCGCGATGAGGTAATAGGCGTAACCCGCGTCCCGGTGGCCGGGGTGCAGGGTCACGAAGCGGGTGGCGGCGATCACCGCGTCATCCCATCGCAACGCCACGTAGCTGGCATAGGCCTGCATGAGGATCGCCTTGGTTGCGAAGCTCGAATAGGGATATTTGCGCTCGACTTCCGAG
>CAIYXE010000238.1 GCA_903930095.1 uncultured Hyphomicrobiales bacterium | reverse complement strand
GCGCCCGTCCTGGCGATGGAGAACTTCATCCCGCTCGGCCAGAACTATGCGCCGGGCGAGAATGACATCCCGCCGATCGGCAGCGAGCAGGACCGCATCAACGCGCAGCTCGACATTTACCAGACCGAGAACCACGTCCGGGACCTGAGCGAGAAGCGCTTCGATACGCGGCTGAACCATTTCCAGACCGAGCCCCGCAACATCGGCGACGACTTCCTCGACTACTGACCGTTCTCAGAGCTGAATGTTGCGCGGAAGGGCCGGTAAACCGGCCCTTTTTTATGGGTGCGGCGCGATCCACAGGCTGGCCTGGCGCTGCGCCTCGGCCATCTGCTCCGGCGTCATTTCGGCGGCCAGCTCGCGGCGGCAGACCCGCGCCGGGGCGCTCCCCTTCATGGCAGCAAGGTTCAGCCAGGTCTGGGCGGCAATGAGGTCTGGCGGACCGTCAATCCCAAGCGAATGGATCAGGCCCAGGTGGAAAAGCTCCTCAGCGCTGGCCGCATGCGGTGAGCGGCCGGCAGCACGGGCCTCAGCCAAAGAAACAGGATCCATGCGCGGCACTCCTCTCGTCTCCACCCCTGGGACTGGCGCATCCTGCCTCGAACCGCAACAAGACCGCGTAAAGAAACACGGTGAACGCTGTGTTTACGGCCGCAAGGGAACGGCGATGCGCGCAGTGACAGGGTAATGATCCGAGCCTGCCGCCTCTCCGATGCGCGCCGCCTCGAGCAGGCGGAGGCCGGGAGACAGGAAGATGTGATCGATTGCAATCTGCGGAAGATCCGCATGGGCGGGCCATGTGGGCAGCAGGCTGATGCGGCAGAGATTGGCCCCCGCTTCCATCACTGAAAGGACACGGGAGAACGGCGTCGCGTTGAAGTCACCCATCACGAGCTTGTGGCTCGGCAGCGTCTCGATCAAGCCCGCGATGGCGCTGACATCGCGGAACTGCGCCCGCGCGTGGGGAAACCGGCTGGTGTGAACGCCCATGACGCTGAGCCCGCCCGCCTCGGGCCCGAGCCTCGCCAGGATATAGGGCGGCCCGTCCCAGCGGCCGCGCGCCTCGCTGTCAAGGATCGGCAGCTTCGACAGGATCGCAAGATTGCAATGGCCGATGGCAAAGCAGTCGGCCTGGTGTGGATAGCGCGGCCGCAGCTCCGCCAGCATCCGCCGCGTCGCGGGGTTCACTTCGAGCAGAGCAACCACATCGGCGTCGATCCGCTCGATTTCCGCGCGGACCCGGTCTGCATCTTCATTGAGCCAGAATGTGTTGAAGCTCGCCACCCGCAGCGCCCGCTCGCCATCTCCCAGGGATGCGAGCACGCGCGGGCTGCGGCTCTCGACATGCGGCCAGGCGCCGATCGCCACCAGCCCGGCCAGAACCAGCAGCAAGGCCACCGGCAGCCGGGCGCGCCGAAGCAGCAGGCCGATGCCGAAGGCCGCGGTGATGAGCGCGAAATGCAGCGTGAATTGCGAGAAGACGTCGAAACCGATCCAGAGATGCCCGGCCCGGGACAGGATGAGGCCCGAGACACCCAGCAGCACGCCAAGCCAGCATTCGATTGCACCCGCAGCACGACGGCGTTTGCGCCGCACCCTCAGGTCTGGCTGAGCCTCGCCGGTCAGCACCTCCCTGTCAGCAGTCTTGGGCACGTCCGCTCCGGTTCAGGTCAGAGCAGCCTGCTCTCCATGGGCAGGATCTGCTCGGGCGCGCCAAAGCCCGGCAGCGCCTCGAAACGCTTCTTCCAGGCGGTGACGTTGGGATAGGGCGTGAGGTCGATGTTGGCTTCCGCCGCATAGCGCAGAACCCCATAGATACCAATATCGGCGATGGTGGGCCGCTTGATGGCGACCCACTCGGCCCGGCCCAGCTCATTCTCGAGCAGCGCCAGGGCCGCCTTGGCCTCGGTGTCATACATGATGCGCACCTCATCGCCGAACTGGCGCAGTCCACGCGCCCTGGCCCTGAGGCGGAAAACCGGGATCGCCAGCTTGTCCCATTGCCAGAACAGCCATTCGCGGATGCGGTTCTTCTCCTGATCGGTCTTGCCGTCAAACCGGTGCAATTCATCGGCAAGGTGCTGGAGGATGGCGGCGGACTGCACGTAATAAGTCTGCCCATCGCGCAGCGCCGGTACCTGGCCGTAGCGGTTCTTGACCACGTAGTCCGGCTGCTTGTGCTGGCCCTCGCGCAGGTTCACATGGATATAGGAGAAAGGATGACGCGACAGCGAGAGCATCAACCCGACGGTGTAGGTCGGGCCCGAGCCCAGCATGCCGTAAAGGGTGAAGCGCTGCTTGTCGGCCGCAGGTGCTCCATTCGCCACGGGCTTTTTCCGGTCTGCCGCAGGCGCGGCGGCCTGCTTTTTCGCAACCGGTTTCTCGGCTTTTTTCACGACAGGCTTTTTCGCAGCCTTTTTGGCTGTCTTCGCCATGTTTACGCCCCTCCCGGCCCTCAACCAAACAATTCCGAGTACGGACTATAGCGGAGAATTCTCCGAAAGGAAAACTGAAACGAAATGCCTGATGCAGCTGGCATTTCGCCAGATGCGAGCAAGCGGGCGCGGCTCAAGGCACGTGAGCAAAGCTCATCAAAAACAGCAAGATCAACATGTAACGCATTGATCTGGCGTTGAATTTATAACTGTCAGATTCCCAGCCTGTCTTTCAGCAGGTCGCTCACCGCCTGCGGATTGGCCTTGCCGCCGGTGGCCTTCATCACCTGGCCCACGAACCAGCCAAGCATGGTCGGCTTGGCCTTCACCTGCTCCACCTTGTCCGGATTGGCGGCGATGATGTCCATGACGGCCTTTTCGATGGCGCCAGTATCGGTCACCTGCCTCAATCCGCGGGTTTCCACGATCTCGCGGGGGGAGCCACCCTCGGTCCAGGTGATCTCGAACACGTCCTTGGCGATCTTTCCGGAAATCGTGCCCTCCGCGATCAGGTCCACGATCTCGCCCAGCTGGGCGGCAGAAACCGGTGTTGTTTCAACGCTCTTGCCCTCCTTGTTGAGGCGGCCGAACAACTCATTGATGACCCAGTTGGCGGCGGCCTTGCCATCCCTGCCCCTGGCGACAAGCTCGAAGAAATCGGCCGAGGCGCGCTCGGCGGTCAGCACCTGGGCGTCATAGGCGGTCAGCCCATAGTCCTTCATGAAGCGGGCGATCTTCTCGTCCGGAAGCTCCGGAAGCGAGGCCTTGATGCCGCCGATCCAGGCCTCTTCCAGTTCCAGCGGCAGCAGGTCAGGGTCGGGGAAATAGCGGTAGTCATGCGCCTCCTCCTTGGAGCGCATGGAGCGCGTCTCGCCCTTCCTCGCGTCGAACAGGCGGGTTTCCTGGTCGATCGAGCCACCATCCTCGAGGATGCCGATCTGGCGGCGCGCCTCATATTCGATGGCCTGGCCCATGAAGCGGATCGAGTTCACGTTCTTGATCTCGCAGCGGGTGCCGAAATCGCCCCCCGGCCGGCGCACGGAGACGTTGATGTCGGCGCGCAGCGAGCCCTGCTCCATGTTGCCGTCACAGGTGCCGAGATAGCGCATGATCTGGCGCAGCTTCGTCACATAGGCCTTGGCCTCGTCCGCCGAGCGCATGTCGGGCTTCGACACGATTTCCATCAGGGCGCAGCCGGAGCGGTTCAGGTCCACGAAGCTCATGTTGGGGTGCTGGTCGTGGAGGGATTTGCCGGCGTCCTGCTCGAGATGGAGGCGCTCGATACCGACCTCGACGGACCGGCCGTCAACGTCAACGTGCACCGTGCCCTCGCCCACCACAGGCTGCTTGTACTGGGAGATCT
>CAIYXE010000237.1 GCA_903930095.1 uncultured Hyphomicrobiales bacterium | reverse complement strand
TTATGACAATCTCGCCTTCCCGTTGCGAAACCGCGGCGTGGCAGAATCCGAGATCAAGCAGCGCGTCAGTGAAATCGCCGACATGCTCGAGCTGACCCGCACGTTGAACAATCGTGCTTCAGGCCTTACCGCGGACGGAAAGCAGAAGATCTCTCTGGGCCGGGGGCTCGTTCGTTCAGATGTGAACGTCATCATGTTCGACGAACCGTTGACCGTCATCGATCCGCATCTGAAGTGGCAGCTCCGTTCGAAGCTGAAGGAACTGCACCTCCGCACCAAGCGGACCATGATCTATGTGACGCATGACCAGACCGAAGCACTAACCTTCGCGGATCAGGTTGTGGTGATGAACCAGGGCGAGGTCGTGCAGGCGGGAACCCCCATCGACTTGTTCGAGAGGCCTCAGCACACCTTCGTGGGACATTTCATCGGCTCGCCCGGCATGAACGTGCTTCCCTGCGACGTGAAGAATGGCATGGCCTTGTTCGCAGGTGAAACAATAGCAGTGGGTAACGGAGCGAGCGCCACAGGCAAGGGCAAGAGCGAGATCGGCGTGCGTCCCGAGTTCGTGTCATTTGCGAATGCCGGCATTGCAGCGGATGTGGTGCGGGTCTCTGATGCAGGGCGATTCCGCATCGTCGAAACCCGCAGTCACGGGCACAGCATCAAGCTTCTTGTCAAGGAGGGTGAGGCTGTACCCGAAGGCCAGACATTCCTCGCATTCGATCCTGCCCGCACGCAAGTGTACGAAGACGGCTGGATGGCAGGTGCGCGCAGATGAACAAGACGCTCAACAACCGTGCATGGTGGCTTGTTCTCCCCGTTTTCGCGATGGTGGCGTTCAACGCTCTGCTGCCGCTGATGACGGTGGTCAACTACTCACTGCAAGAAACATTCGGCAACAATGAGTTCTTCTGGTCGGGTGCAATCTGGTTCGAGCAACTTCTTCACGATGACCAATTCCATGCATCGTTGCGCCGGCAGATCATGTTCACGGCGCTCGTACTTGTAATCCAGATTCCCCTTGGTCTTGCCATTGCCCTTTGCATGCCGCGCAAGGGACCATGGGTTTCACTATGCCTGGTGCTGATGGCGCTTCCGCTATTGGTGCCATGGAATGTGGTAGGCTCGATGTGGAACATCATGGCGCTTCCTGACATCGGCCTGCTCGGCAAGGCTATCAACGCGATTGGTATTCCCTACAACTACACACGTCAGCCGTTCTCCGCTTGGTTCACGGTGGTGCTGATGGATGTCTGGCATTGGACATCGCTGGTGGTTCTGCTGTGCTATGCAGGGCTCGTCGCGATTCCCGACGCATATTACCAGGCGGCAAAGGTCGATGGCGCAAAACCCTGGGCGGTGTTCCGCTATATTCAACTGCCCAAGCTCAAGCACGTGCTGACGATCGCCATCCTCCTGCGGTTCATGGATTCCTTCATGATCTATACCGAGGTGATCGTGCTGACGGGCGGCGGCCCTGGCAGCACAACGAAGTTTCTGTCCATCGACCTCGTTCAAAAGGCACTGGGCGGATTTGACCTCGGACCAGCCGCTGCCTTTTCAATCGTCTACTTCCTGATCATCCTGTTAGTCAGCTGGTTGTTCTACACGCTCATGATGCGCGGGGAGACAAAATGATACGCAAACGTTACGTCGTTCTGACTCTGTATATCATCTTCCTGATGCTGCCGATCTATTGGTTGTTGAACATGTCGTTCAAGACGACCAACGAAATCCTGGGGGGCTTCAGCGCCTACCCCAGAGAGTTCACGTTTGACAGCTACCGGACAATCTTCACCGATCCGTCTTGGTACAACGCCTACATCAACTCGATCACCTATGTGCTGATCAATACGGTGATCTCGGTCATCGTCGCCCTGCCTGCAGCCTACGCCTTCTCGCGCTACCGCTTTCTGGGCGACAAGCATCTGTTCTTCTGGCTGCTCTCGAACCGCATGGCGCCGCCCGCCATGTTCGTTCTTCCGTTCGTGAACCTCTATTCGGCGGTCGGGCTTTTCGATACACCATGGGCGGTGGCGCTTGCACATACGTTGTTCAATATTCCGCTCGCTGTATGGATTCTGGAAGGGTTCATGTCCGGCGTGCCCAAGGAACTGGATGAAACCGCGTATGTCGACGGCTACTCCTTCCCGTCGTTCTTCATCAAGATATTCCTTCCCACGATCTCCGCAGGAATTGGCGTCGCGGCCTTCTTCTGCTTCATGTTCTCCTGGGTTGAAATGCTGCTGGCGAAGAATCTGACCTCCGTTGCAGCCAAGCCCATCGTCGCGGCAATGACCAAGACGGCCAGTACCTCCGGCTACGAACTGGGTTTGCTTGCGGCGGCAGGGGTATTGACCCTGATACCAGGGGCCATCGTCATCTATTTCGTCCGCAACTACATTGCCAAGGGCTTTGCCCTCGGCCGGGTGTGAGAAAGGCAAACCAATGGAAGCGCCGATGATCTTGTCAGCCGAATGGTGGCAGCAGCCGCTTGGCAGCTGGATGGCGTGGAATCGCGTCACCATTGCTTTCTTCATCTATGTTTTTGGCTCGATCGCGGCGATGGGGCTGTGGGAGTATTTCTCACCCGGCGGGTCCCCGCGCCGCGGCATCTTCCGGCTCGACACCACGCGCGGCGACCGCCTATTCATGACGCACCTTGGTAGTGCCTTCATCTTCCTCGCCTGGCTCGGCTTCCTTGGCACGCCGCTATGGGGCGCCGTCGTGATCTCGGTCATCTGGGGTGTTATCGTTTTCCGCTGGGCGTAAAGCAATCCTGACCGGCGCCCCGCACTTCGGGTCCGGCACTGGATAGAGGGCTTCCCATACCGGCGTCCATTCCATCCGATCACCTGACAATCGCAGCTTCCGAAGTGGCATCAGGCCTGCACAAGCCTGATTAACCATACTTGCCTTGCGCGAATGTGATGGGTGCAGGCAATGAGCCTATATGGTGTGATGAGGACCGGCGCCTCGGGAATGAACGCCCAGGCAACACGGCTATCCGCGGTTGCGGACAATGTCGCCAATGTGAACACAACCGGCTACAAGGTCACGTCGTCGGAGTTCTCGACCGTCCTTCTGGCGACCTCGGATATCGACTACGAAAGCGGATCCGTGCTGACGAAGGTTCGCCACCATGTGAGCACGCAAGGTGGCCTCACCAGCACCTCTTCACTCACCGACCTGGCGATCAACGGAAACGGCTTTTTCCTTGTCGCCGATCCAGACGGAACACCATTCCTCACCCGCGCCGGCTCGTTCGTTCCCGAGGCAGAGGGAAACCTCGTGAATACAGCTGGCTTCACCTTGCTGGGCTACAGGATCGAACCTGAAGAGACGGGGGTCATCGTCAATGGCTTTGGGGATCTGGTTCCGGTCAATGTTTCAAACATGGCACTGACGGCGAAAGCATCTACGCAGGCCGTCATGAGAACGAACCTGCCGTCGGCTGCTGGTATCGTGGCGACTGGCAATCTGCCGTCGTTCAATTCCACCACGTCCGCGTTCACGGCAAAATCATCACTGATCGTGTATGACGGTCTGGGTGCTGAAGTTAAGCTCGACATCTTTTATGCCAAGACTGCAGCTGGCACCTGGGAAGTCGCCGTGTTCGATGGCAGGACGGCTGGACCAAGCGGAAGCTTCCCATACTCGGCGGGACCTTTGGCCACCGAGACCCTGAACTTCGGACCGGACGGACAGTTCACGACGGGACAGGTCGACGAGATCACCTTCGCTGTTCCCGGAAGCGGAGACCTGACACTCGACCTCGGAGGGACAACACAGCTTGCGACGAACTATACCGTACTGTCGGCCTCGTCCAACGGCTCACCCGCTGGCCGGCCAGACAAGGTGGAGTTCGCCAAGGATGGCTTTGTCTATGCGCTATACAAGTCAGGCGCCCGTGTTCCAGTCTATCGAGTTCCATTGGGGCAAGTAACGAGCCCTGACGGGCTTACTCCCTTGGCAGGCAATGTCTATTCCGCTTCTCAAACATCCGGTCCCATAGGGCTGGGCTTCAGCAGGTCGGATGGCTTGGGCGAAATCATTTCTAGCGCGCTGGAACAGTCGACAGTCGATCTTGCCGGCGAACTGACGTCGATGATTGACGCGCAGCGAAGCTACACAGCTAATTCCAAGGTTTTCCAGACTGGTTCCGAACTGATGGATGTTCTGGTGAACCTGAAGCGTTGACAGGAAATGATGGCGGCATGAGGCCCCAGCAATGGCAAACATCTCATCGGCTCTGAACCATGCACTCGCGGGCCTCTCCGTCAGTGCAGCCCAATCCGCCCTAGTGGCCCGCAACGTCAGCAATGCGGGCGATGAGAACTATACCCGCAAGTCAGCCGAAATCTATACGATGCCGGGCGGTACACCGATGGTGTCGGCCGTCAACCGTAGCACCGACCGGCAACTGCTCGACAAGCTCCTCGCTTCCAGCAGCGATGAGGCCGGCAAGACTGTCATTCTTGATACGTTGACCCGGATGAGCAGTCTTTCCGGAGATCCGGAGGACAACCGCTCGCTCGCGGCGGGGCTCAGCACGCTGCAGCAATCACTTCGGGCCTACGAATCCAATCCGGCAAGCATCACTCTTGGAAGAGACGCACTCGAGGCCGCGCGCGGCCTAGTCGAGAAGCTGAACAACGCCTCTCGCGAGGGATCGCTGATCAGGTCTGAAGCAGATGAGGCGATGTCGGGTTCAGTAGATCGCATCAACAGCCTTCTGGCCCAGTTCAAGATCGTGAACGATGGTGTCGTGCGTGGCCAAGGCACGGCGAGCGAGCTTTCCGACACGCTCGATCAGCGGGATGCGATCCTGAAGCAACTTTCGGATGAGATCGGAATCCGGACAACGGTACGCCCCAACAACGATATACTGGTCTATGCGGAAGGTGGTGCGGTTCTGTTTGAGGGAAGCCCT
>CAIYXE010000236.1 GCA_903930095.1 uncultured Hyphomicrobiales bacterium | reverse complement strand
GCCGCGGGTGCTCCGGCGGCAGATGTACGTGAACACAAGCGTCTGCTGCTCAAATGGCTTCATCCGGACCGCAACGCCCATGTCATCGAGCGCAATCATCTTCCGAAAGTGATCGAAGCCTGTGAAGCCATCGAGAGCGGCAAGCCGCTGGCCTCCGGAAGGCCCCAACCGCCCGGTTTTGATGCCAGGTTCGTGAAGGGCCAGGCGAAGGTCATCAAACCGAAGAAAGCGCCTGCCGCAGGTCCGAAGTTCCTCCCCAACTTTGCCGAGGTCCGGAGACTGCTGGTGTCATGTCTTCCGGCCATCTTCGGTGCTGGCAGGATGGCCATCATGGGGACTGGCGTGGTGCTTGGTGTCCTGGTGGCCTGGCGCTATGTTCTGGGCGAGCCTTTCGGCAACTCGATCGAGCGTTATGCGAAGCTTACGATCGGCTTGATCTCATGGTGACGGCAGCCGGACAGGGGCGGCGTCTGAAGCAGCGGCCGCTCCTGGGGTTCCTGGTGCTGCCTCTCGGCCTCATGTTCCTTGCCTTCACGGTCTATCTGGCGCTGATGGACGCCATTGGCCGCGGCGGCGGCCCCATGCCCGTGCCTGACCTCGCGGCGCTGGAGAGGCTTTCCCCTGGCGAGCTCACGGATGCCTGGCAGGACGCGCAGGCCGCCTTCGCCCGAAACCCTTCCGATGCCAATCCCCTGATCGCCCTTGCCCGGATCGCGGGGCTCCGCGGGGACAAGGAGGCATCCGACAGGCTGAAGCTGATTGCCGGCCGCATGCAGCCGCGCGCGACGGCGGTTCAGGCCGAGGCGCTCCCGATCCTGCTCGAGCGGCGCGATTTCAGTGGGGCGATGAGCAAGCTGGACGGGCTGATTCGCGCCAGGCCCCGGCTGGAAGGTCCGCTTTTCGCCATCGTCGCGGACATCGCCGCGGACCCCGAGGGCCGCAACGTCGTCTCCCTGATGCTGGCCGGCTACCCGCCCTGGCGGCGGCAGTTTCTCGATTACACCGTTTCGCAAGGCAAGGCAGGGATCACGCAGAAGCTCTTCGCCGATCTTCGCGGTCTGGGCGCTCCACCGAGCCCGGAGGAACTTCGCCTGCTGATCGATTCGCATATCAAGAAGAATGAGATCGACCAGGCCTACGCTGTCTGGCTGTCGAGCCTCAGCGATGACGAGACAAAGAAGGTCAAGCTGATCTATGACGGCCGCTTCGACGAGGAGGTGAGAAGTCTTCACTTCGACTGGACGGTCACGCCAAGTCCCAGCTTCACCTGGCGGCGGTTCCCCCGCAGCACGGCCAGCATGGACCAGACGCTGCAGATCAACTTTCAGGATTTCGAGGGCAGCTTCCGGAACGTCTCCCAGATGCTGAGGCTCAGGCCCGGCCGCCACCGCCTGTCGGGCGAAGTCAAGTTCGAGAACTTCCAGTCCCTGTCCGGCATCGTGTTTCGCCTCTACTGCCGGAACGGCGCGCAGCCGGCCTTCGTCGATGAAACAGCGACCCTCCCGGAATCGGGGCAGTGGATCCTGTTCGAGCATGATTTCATTGTCCCGGAGGCCGATTGCCCTGACCAGCTGCTGAGGCTCGAGAGCCAGCGGTCCCAGGATGCAACCCAGAATATGAGGGGATTGATAGCTCTGGATAGCCTGGCCATTGAGGTGCTGCCACCGCTTGCGCCGTAGCCCGCGGTCGTTCGATGGGGCCTGTCACGGGGGAGGGCGGCTGGCCCGGTGCGGGGCTCTGGCCGGTGTTTCGTTGAGGCCTTCCCCTAGGTGAGGGGGCCTACTGGCCTGTGGCGGAAGCTGCGCTGGGGCCGCTCCGGTGCAGCGCAGTGCAGCGCAGTGCAGTGCAGCGCAGTGCAGTGCAGTGCAGTGCAGTTCAGTCCGGTCGAGGTTGTTCCGGGATTGTTTCGGGCCTTGTCTGGCGCTGGGGTCAGTGCTGGGGTTGCTGAATAAGACGTAGTGAATACCATCGTATTTTCAAAGGCATGGCAGGATGATTTGGATCCCTCCTCTTCTTCTACACTGGACCATCCGGCTCCTGTCGCCAGCCAGCCGCAACGCGATTCGACTCTCCTGATCCCCAAGCGGCTCGCCGCTGCTTCCGCCAAGTGAGGCAGCGCCATCTTCCGACCCCGCACACCAGACCAGTTTCGCGCACAGCATATGCCTTGGCAAACGCCGATTGTCCCGGCCAGTTCTCATGCGGCGCAAAGCAGATGATCCGAATATGCAGCCACAAATATGTGGGACCGGCTTGCTCCGGACAGGCTCGTCATTGACATGTACCCTCCATTCGCGGCATACATCAATCACGAAACGAAGGGACACGTGGTCCATGAGGAAACGCATATTGGTCTCAGCAGCAGTCGGGGCTTTGTTATTGTTCCCCGCGATTGCGATGGCCTCTGAGACGGCGTTCGTCACAAAGCATGGCGGAACCGGCCTGTCGATCTCGCGTGGTGAAAACAACCTGGCTTTACGGGGCCAGATGCCCTTGGCGGTAAAGGACCGGGTGGTCACCGGAAAAGACAGCTTCGTTGAGGTGAGATACATCGCAGATGGCTGCGTGATTCGGGTGGCCAACGGCAATAGTCTGGTCATTGCCAAGGCGTCGCCCTGTGCCGCCGAACCGGAGTCCGCCAAGCTCGATGCACAGCGCGCCGAGACCGAAGCTGCTCCGGCGGTGATCACGCCGGCCGCAGCGGATCAGGATGAAATCGTTGCCGATGTGACCTCAAAGAGCGGGCCGAGAACATTGGCAAACGTCGGGGAGGGGCTGGGCGACCTGAAGAGCGGGACAAGGCTCCAAGCTGGCGACACTGTATTTGCCGGGCAGGAGAGCTCTGTCACGCTTTATTTCCTGGATGAGAAGTGCGAATATGTTGTCGAAGCGGAAACGTTTTTGATTATCGATGACGTTGCGCCATGCCGTGCCGCAGGACAGGTGCCTGAGCAGGAAACAGCCTCCACAACCACCTCCGCGGAGACTGGCGTTGCTCTGGGGTTGGGAGCCGTTGCTATTGGAGCAGGCGGCGTGGCGGTGCTGCTCCTCAGTGGCGATGACGGCGATGATAACGACAATCCAGTCACGCCTAATTGATCGGAATTGGTCCTGAACCTTCCCGACTGTGCGAGGCGCATGGCGCCGTCAGGCATTGAGCGATCAAAGCGCACGAAGAGAAGCCTTGCCCTTTACGAATGGAGCGTTGCCGCTCCACAAACACGCGAGCTGCTATTCTGTACGGGCGGCGTTCGATCTCTCATCCGATGGCATCGTGGCCAGCCAGTCGGTGTAGGTCTGCCTGACGCCGTCCTCCAGGGATCGCGCACTCTTCCATCCGAGTGCATTCAGTCGCGATGAATTGGCGAGTTTTCGTGCAGTGCCATCTGGCCGCGTCCTGTCGAAGACGAGTTCGCCCTCAAATCCCACGACCGTCGAGATCAGCCGGGCAAGACCGGCGATCGATATCTCCTGGCCCGAGCCCACATTGATCGGCATCTCGCCCGCGTAGTGCCGCATCAGGAATACCGCAGCGTCGGCAAGATCGTCGACATGCAGGAACTCGCGCATGGGTCTCCCGGTTCCCCATACCGTCATGCTCCCGGCTTGCGCCTGCTTGGCTTCGTGGATCTTTCTGAGCAGGGCAGGCAGCACATGAGAGCTATCGAGGTCATAGTTATCGCCCGGGCCGTAGAGATTCGTGGGCTGACACGAAATGAAGTCCGCGCCATACTGCCTGCGGTAGGCTTGGGCAAGCTTGAGGCCGGCAATCTTGGCAATGGCGTACCACTCGTTGGTTTTCTCAAGCGGTCCGGTGAGCAACGCTTCCTCCCGGATCGGCTGCGCGGCGTCCCTTGGATAGATGCAGGTCGATCCGAGAAACAGCAGACGCTCGACACCCGCCTCATGAGCGGCGTGGATGATGTTCGCGGCGATCATCACGTTGTCGTAGAGAAACTGCGCCGGCATTGCGGCATTGGCGGCAATTCCGCCCACCCGCGCTGCGGCGAGAAAAATCACCTGCGGCTTGCAGGATTTGATCCAGATCGAGGTCGCGGCCTGATCGCGAAGATCGATGGCGCGCCGCGGCATCCGCAGCAGGCTGCAATGCTCGCGCTGAAGCCGGCGCACCAGGGCGGAGCCAACCATGCCGTGTTCGCCCGCGACCCAGACGCGCTTGCCGTTGAGGTCGTAAATCTCTGGCTCCGTCATCGGGCCCGCTCCCGCCGCGGCGCCAGCTGCCTGAGCTTCGAGGCGGGCTTGGCAACGAAGGCCCAATCCACCACGCCCGCCGCAAGCCAGCGCCGGCGCGCCCGCAGTGCCTCGAGATTATGCCGCAGATGGGCGGTCAGGCTCGATGTGCTGCGACCGCCAAGCGCCATGTCCACCATCACGTATGGGACACGGCCCAGACTGCACCCCACCACGTCGATCGACCGAAGCATCCACTCGTAGTCGGCGGCGGTCGGGAGGGTGAGGTCGAAGCCGCCAACGGTCTCAGCCAAACCGCGCCTCACATAGAAGGTGGGATGTGCCGGCATCCAGCCCGAGGCGAAACCCGCTGGCGGCCGGGGTGTCGCCCGCCAGCGGCGCACGATGCGGCCCGCGCCATCATGGAAATCGAGGTCGCCATGGACGGCATCGGCGGACGAGAGGCCTTCCGCCACGCGTGAGAGGACCTGCGTGTCGTGGTAGCGGTCGTCAGCATTGAGCACACCCATCGCGTCGCCCTCGTAGAGAGCGAGCCCCTTGTTGAGGGCGTCGTACATGCCCCTGTCGGGTTCGCTCACGATGCGGATTCGCGGCGCGCGGTAACGCCCGGCCACGGCGAGCGTCGCATCGGACGAGGCGCCGTCGATGATGATCATCTCCTTGTCGCCGTGCTCCTGCGCGAGAAAGGAATCGATGGTGCGCGCAATCGTCGCTTCCGCGTTGCGGCAGACGGTGAGGACTGAGATCTTCATTGGCCGTCCCTCACTGCCCGGTCGCATCCGGCAATCGGGCGCGGTCAAGGACCTTCTCACGCTCCAGAAGACGGATATCGCCCACGACCATTTCCGCGATCATGTCCTCAAAGGAAGTCCGGGCTTCCCAGCCCAGTACACGGCGCGCCTTGGAGGCGTCGCCCAGAAGAAGATCGACTTCCGTGGGGCGGAAGTAACGCGGATCGATCTCAACAAGTACGCGGCCCGTGCCGCGCTCGATGCCGCGCTCGGTGATGCCTTCGCCCTCCCACGCGATGTCAATGCCCGCGCATGCGAAGGCAAGGGTGACGAGGTGGCGCACCGAGTTCTTGCGGCCTGTGGCAAGAACATAGTCGTCAGGCGCCTCCTGCTGCAGCATCCGCCACATGCCTTCAACGTAATCGCGTGCGTGGCCCCAGTCGCGCTCCGCATCAATATTGCCAAGGTAGAGCCGGTCCGCGAGATTCAGCACGATGGCGGCAACGCCACGCGTGACCTTCCGGCTGACGAAGGTCTCGCCGCGGAGCGGGCTCTCGTGATTGAAGAGTATGCCGTTCGAAGCATGAAGCCCGTAGGCTTCGCGGTAGTTCACCACCACCCAATAAGCATATAGCTTCGCTGCCGCGTAGGGCGAGCGGGGATAAAAGGGGGTGGTCTCCCGCTGCGGCACCTCCTGCACCTTCCCGTAAAGTTCGGAGGTCGAGGCCTGGTAGAACCGCGTCCTGTCCTTGAGGCCGAGCAGCTTGATCGCCTCAAGCAGGCGCAGTGTACCGAGTGCATCGGCATTGGCGGTGTACTCCGCTGTCTCGAAGCTCACCGCTACGTGGCTCTGGGCCGCCAGGGTGTAGATCTCGGGGGGTGGTGTCTCCTGCACGATCCGGATGTGGTGTGTTGCATCCGTCATGTCGCCATGATGGAGAATGAGGCGGCGGCCGGCCTCATGGGGGTCCTGGTAGAGGTGGTCAATGCGGCCTGTGTTGAAGGACGATGAGCGGCGCTTGATGCCGTGCACCTCGTATCCCTTCGACAGCAGCAGCTCCGCGAGGTACGCGCCATCCTGACCTGTGACACCCGTGATCAATGCGATTTTCGGCATGGGTCTCCTGTTCGCGCCGCACCATGGAGTCCGATGCCGCCAGTAACAATGACAGTTGGAAGATGCTCACCGGCAGCGCTACGGAATTGCGCAAGTCTCGATAAATGCATGGAGAAGAAGGGCGGCATCCTCATGCTCTCACTTCGACCCATGGCCGGAGAGCAGGATCCAGACCGTCCTGCTGGCAATGTATGCATCGAGCCAGGGAGAGAGATTCTTGATGTAGAAGAAATCGTGTTGCAACTTCACCGTCGCGGCCTCGACTTCAGCGACATTGCCTTGCATTACGGCCGCCCAGCCGCTGATCCCTGGTTTCACGGCATGGCGGAATGCATAGAATGGTATGTGCCGCTGGTACTCTTCCGACAGCACCACGGCCTCCGGTCTTGGACCGATCCAGCTCATGTCGCCCTTGATGATGTTCAGAACCTGCGGAAGCTCATCAATGCGATACTTGCGGAGCGCCATCCCCAGGCGGGTGATACGCGGATCGCCGTTGCTGGTGAAGGCCAGTCCAACCTGATCCGCTCTGTCCTGCATGGTCCGAAGCTTGTAACAGTCGAACAGCCGTCCCCGGAAGCCGACACGCTTTTGGACGAAGAATGCAGGTCCTGGACTGTCGAGCTTTATGGCGGCGGCGGCGATGGCGATGAGTGGCAGCGTGACAGGCAGAGTGGCCAGCGCCATCGTGACATCAATCAGTGATTTCATGGCCAGATAGGGGCGCTTCGGAAGCAGCGCATCGATGCCAATATCGCCGGCATGCACGAGTTCGACCTGGCCTGTCAGCAGTTCCCGTGTTCGGGTGCTGTCAAAGACAGGCACGCCCTCGCTCGCGCAATGGATGAGGAAGTCGCTCCAATCCTTCGGCAGATCCGTTTCGAGATCGATCACCACGCCGTCACTCTTAATCACGAGGGCCATGTCTTGAGGCTGGGTGAGTTTCAGCCACTCGACACTCTTGATGCGAGCCAGGTCACGCGCCGTTCCGATCGGGATCAGCAACAGGCGCTTCCGGGATATCCGTCCTTGAAGCAAGTTCACCGCACTGTACCAGAACAGCGTCGCGAAAAAACTGCTGATCAACAGAAACCGGGAGTAGTCGAAACGAGTCATCACGAGAAAAAGCAAGGCACTCCCAAAGCCAAACAATGTGGCTGGGACGGCGGAAGAGAACTTGTTTTCACCCGGATAACCGGACAACAGGCGAAAAGAGCCATGGGTGAGGACGACGCCCAGCAAAGGCCATGCAGGACCGAAGACATGCAGATCAAGCGCGAGCTGCCCGGTTATCGCTTCTTTCGCATGGTCCGTCAGATCCGTGAAGCCGTCCAGACTGAAACGCAACAGATAAGGTGTGATGACAGCCAGTATCACCGCCACGGTGAGTTGCCCGCCAGGAGCGCAACCGCGATGGCCGCCGGCCAGGCCCATTGGCCAGTGGCGCGCTCACGGCGTGGCGCGCTATCGGTCCAGGTGGCGGTGTTCATGACACGTCGTCGAGCGCTTCCGTCTCTGATGCCATCCGATTGTACACGTCCTCGAGGCGAATTACATCATCTTCGCCCAGATAGGAACCCGTCTGGACTTCGATCAGCACCGCCGGCGCGGTGCCGGGGTTCGCCAGACG
>CAIYXE010000235.1 GCA_903930095.1 uncultured Hyphomicrobiales bacterium | reverse complement strand
GCGGCCCTGCCCGCCCTCGCAGCACCCGCCATCGCCCAGGGGGCGCCGGAGATCACCTGGCGGATGACCTCGAGCTTTCCCAAAACACTCACGATCCTTTACGCCACTGCCGAGCAGTTCGCCAAATTCGTTGCGGAGGCGACCGACAACAAATTCCAGATCCAGATCTTCCCGGCAGGCGAGATCGCCCCGGCACTCGAGGCGGCCAACGTGGTGGGCCGCGGCTCGATCGAGATGTGCCAGACGGCGAGCTATTACTACTGGGGCAAGGATCCCAGCTTCGCCTTCGGCACGGCGGTGCCCTTCGGCCTCAATGCCCGCCAGCAAAACGCCTGGATGTACCAGGGCGGCGGCATGGATCTGATGAACGCGTTCTACGCCACCCACAACCTCGTGGCGTTTCCGGCCGGGAACACGGGTGCGCAGATGGGCGGCTGGTTCCGCAAGGAGATCAAATCGGCCGAGGATCTCAAGGGCCTCAAATTCCGCATCGCGGGGTTTGGCGGCGCGGTGATCTCGAAGCTCGGCGTGGTGCCGCAGCAACTGAGCGGGGCGGACGTCTATCCAGCACTCGAGAAGGGTACGATCGATGCCACCGAGTTCGTCGGCCCCGCCGATGACGAGAAGCTCGGCCTCTACAAGGTGGCGAAGTACTACTACTATCCCGGCTGGTGGGAAGGCGGCGCCATGCTGCACCACATGGTGAACCTGGCGAAGTGGAACGAGTTGCCGAAGTCCTACCAGGCCATCGTCATGGCCGGCTGCCAGATGGCCAACAGCAACATGCTGGCCGCCTATGACCACAGCAACCCCGCGGCCCTGAAGCGGCTGGTTGCCAACGGCGCCGTGCTGCGCCCCTTCCCGCAGGATGTGATGGAAGCCTGTTTCGCGGCGGCACGCGACTCCTATGCCGAGATCGGCGCCAAGAACGACACCTTCCGGAAGATCCATGATGCGATGACGGCATTCCGGGCGGATGGCTATCTCTGGCAGCAGGTTTCAGAAGCCACGTATGACAACTTCATGATGTCCCAGCAGCGCAAGAAGGCGCTCTGAGGATCAGTCGAATGATGGCGGCGGCGGAATGCCGCCATCGCTTTCTCCGCCTTCCGGAGCGGGCTGGGGAATCTGGATCTCGATGGTGGCGGGATCGACCGGCGGCGGCCTTTCGCTGATGACGAGGCCGGGGAACATGACGACGACGATGATCATGACGATCTGGAGCAGGATGAATCTCGCCGCGCCGCGGTAGATCTGCGCGGTGCTGACGCCGGCGATGGTGCGCCCCGTCAGCTTGTCGGCATAGGGCGCGGCGGGCGCCACGGAGCGCATGTAGAACAGGGCGAAGCCGAAGGGAGGCGTCAGGAAGCTGGTCTGCAGATTCATGGCGATGATGATGCCGAACCACACGAGATCGATACCGAAGGCAGAGGCCACCGGCGCCAGCAGCGGCACCACGATGAAGGCGATCTCGAAGAAATCGAGAAAGCAGCCCAGGATGAAGACCAGCAGGTTGACCGCGAGCAGGAAGGCCCAGACGCCACCCGGAAGCCCGAGGAAGAGTTCCTCTACCCAGACATGCCCGTTGATGCCGTAGAAAGTGAGCGAGAAAATGCGGCTGCCGATGAGGATGAAGATGACGAAGCAGGAGAGCCGTGTGGTGGCTTCAAGCGCCTCGCTCAGCAGGCGGGCGCCGAAGCGCCCGCGCGCGACGGCAAGCGCCAGGGCACCCGCAGCCCCCATGGCGCCACCCTCCGTGGGGGTGGCAACACCGAGGAAGATCGTGCCGAGCACCAGGAAAATGAGGGCCAGCGGCGGCACCAGAACCAGCACCACCCGGCGCGCCAGATCAGACAGAAGATTGATCCCCAAACGCCGGTCCGCCACGGCGAGGCCATAGGCGAGCACCACCGCCAGCGCGGCGGCCCATATGGCGGCCCCCTCCGCAAGCGTGCCGGAGAACAGCCGGAAGGCAAGGGCTCCGGCAGCGGTAGCCAGCAGCAGCAGGGCGAGCAGCGGAATGGGGCTTCCAAGCAGGCTGCGCGCGGAGTGGGGCAAAGCAGGCACCATGTGCGGGCGGAAGATGGCAAGAAAGCCGATGTAGGCCCCGTAGAGCCCGGCGAGCATCAGGCCTGGAATCAGCGCGCCGGCGTAGAATTCGCCGACCGAGCGGCCAAGCTGGTCGGCCAGCACGATAAGCACGATCGATGGCGGGATGATCTGCGCCAGCGTGCCGGATGCCGCGATCACGCCCGCGGCGAGCGACCTGTCATAGCCATAGCGCAACATGATGGGCAGCGATATCAGGCCCATGGCGATGACGGAGGCGGCCACAACGCCAGTGGTGGCCGCAAGCAGCGAGCCCACGAGAATAACGGCGAAGGCGAGGCCGCCGCGGACCGGGCCGAAGAGCTGACCCACCGTGTCCAGGAGGTCCTCGGCCAGTCCCGATTTCTCGAGCACGATGCCCATGAAGGTGAAAAAGGGAATGGCGAGCAGGGTCTCGTTGCGCATCACGTCGAGGACGCGGCCGGGAAGCGTCTGCAGCAGCGGCCAGGATAGCGCGATTTCATCCGAATAGGGCGAGAGCTCTACCGCAATGACGAAGAAGAGGAGACCATTGGCGGCGAGCGCGAAGGCGACGGGATAGCCGAGCAGCAGGAAGCCGATCAGCGCCAGGAACATCACCGGCGCGAGATTGTGCGCGAGGATATCGATCATTCGGGGTGGGCTCCGCCAGGCGAGGTAGCCGGCGGCGCAGAGCCGTGGACAGGCATGGACGCACGATCCTCGATGCGGCCGGCGAGCACCATGCTGCGCTTGATCACTTCCGACACCATCTGCAGGCAGAGCAGGAGCATGCCGGCGAAAATCAGGAACTTGGCGGGCCACACGGGAAGCCCGCCCGCATTGCTGGAGATTTCACCTTCCAGAAAGCTGTCGTAGAAATAGGGCCAGGAGAGCCAGAGCAGGATGAGGCTGACGGGAGCGAGGATCAGGAGATGGCCGAGGAGCTCGATCACGTCACGCGTGCGTTTCGAGAGCCGGCCCGACACGACATCGATGCGCACATGGGCATTCTGCTGGAGCGTATAGGCGGCGGCGAGCATGAAGGCAGCCCCGAAGAGCAGCCACTGCAGCTCGAGCCACGCGTTGGAGCTGAGGTCGAAGGCCTTTCTGGAGATCGCATTGCCGGCCGAGACCAGAATCGCGGCGAGGATCGCCCAT
>CAIYXE010000234.1 GCA_903930095.1 uncultured Hyphomicrobiales bacterium | reverse complement strand
GTGCGTTATGAGCTGTCGATCTGTCCCAGTGTGGAGTTGTAGGAGGTGCACAACCTGTGCTCTATGACGGCAGAGGATGGTTCCGACATGCCAGCGCAGCCGTGAGGCAAGAATGATCTCTTCCCTGAAACTTGAACGCTCGATCGCCAAGCCGGGCTATGACCGCCGCCGGGTTCTGCCCGTTGCTATGGCGCTTCACCTTTGCCTGGGGCAGGCCTATGCACTGGGTGCGCTCTATCAACCGCTGATGACGTCGACTGGTGCGCATCAGACCGGCGCATCGGCTTGGATCAATCTCCACCTCAACGGCGTGTTTACGTTGGCTATGGTGATACTGGGCCTTTCCGCCGCCTTTGCCGGACCCCTTGTGGTTCGCATCGGGCCGCGCGCCACCGCGCTTCTCTCTACCTTGCTCTTCTGTTGCGGTCTTGCTCTGGCCGGTATCGCCATTGAAGCAGAACAAATGTTGCTGTTCTATGTCAGTTACGGTGTGATCGCCGGCATCGGCCTGGGGATTGGCTATGTGGCACCCGTGCAGATGTTGCTGGACTGGTTCCCCGAGCGGCGTGGGCTTGCCACCGGCCTTGCTATTACCGGTTTTGGTGGCGGCGCGATGCTCGCAACGGCATTGTCATCGTTCCTTATGGAGATGTTCAGATCACCCGGCTCGAACGGTGCTGGGCAGACGCTCATCATGCTGGCGGCAGTCTACGGTGTAATCATGCTGGTGGCCTCGCTGGCAATCAGAGTGCCCGCGGGCGCGGCCTCGCCCGCAGCACCTTCTATCGAACCCTCCCGTGCTGTGCGTAAGCCACAGTTCTATCTGCTGTGGATCATCCTCCTGATCAGTGTCATGGCCGGCATTAACCATCTTGCCAGTGCACCAGGCATCCTCACCCTCGCCATGGGCCGCAGCGCCTCGATGGTGGAGATTTCGGGCTTCGTGGCCCTGCTCAGCGTATCCAACATGGCCGGACGTTTTCTTGCGGCCCTCGCATCTGACTACCTGGGCCGAAAGAACACTGCGGGTTTGCTGCTCATCACGGGTGCCGTTCTCTATGCAAGCACGCCGTTGATCGCTGCCCGGATGAACTTGCCCTTCACGGTACTCGAATACATGCTGATGACTGCCGTCTACGGTGGTCTCTTCGCCATCATGCCTTCTTATGTATCTGATGTGTTCGGGCCGAAATACGCCGGCTTCATCCATGGTCGCATTCTCACTGCGTGGTCGGCGGGTGCGGCCATCGCCTTCGCACTCGGGGCACTGTTCACGTCTGACTCTGCGGCCAGCGCGGCTCAACAGGTGAGCCGTTCGGAAGCCTTTTACGGTACGGCGCTGCTGTTCCTTCTGGCGCTCGCCATCAATTTCCTCATCAGGCCGGCCGTGCAGCAGCCTGCGGCGGAGTTGGCGAAGCCCGAGTACCCCGAGGGCGAACCGCCCGTCGATGTCTTCGCCTTGATGCGGGCGTGGTGGTTGGTGAGCCTGCTTCTGCTCACGGGTGTGCTATGGACCATCTATAAGGCCAGCGGCCTGCCGCTGGCATGGGAGATTGGCGTCACGCTGGTGCCGCTCGGACTTGGCGCCATGGTATGCGTTGCCTTCCACTTTCTTGACCGCAGCCGCTTTACAGTGCGCGGCGTCGTCGGTCCCTACTTTGCTGCGCTGGCACTGCTGTTCGGCCTGTATGCCAGCCTCATGGCGAATGAGGTTTGGCAGAAGACGATCCGCATCAATGATTTGCTCGACGCGGAAGTGAGTGCCCTTCAGAGCCTTTCCTTGATCGCAGTCAGCGTCATGCCGGGCGATGCCCGCGTGCCTCAGGCGATCCAGGCCTACGTCGACGCCCTGGTGGCGAGTGACCGCATGGGATCACCCGATCCCGGTGCGCCGTCCACCCTTCAGGAACCGCTGCAGCGCCTCTATCTCGCCGGAGCAGATGCGGAGTTCTTCAAAGGTCATTCCTCCCAGAACGCGTCGTTCATGACTGCGCTGGAAAACTTGCGCTCCTCAAACCTCCAGCGCAGCAAGCTCAGAAGCCAGCCTCATGACGGCGCAAAACTCGCAAGCCTGCTGATCTTTGGCTTGCTGACCCAGATCGCCATCGCCTTCTGCCACGCCGGAAATCCGCGCGCCATCTCCACCTCCGTCATGTTGTTCAGCGCCGGATTCTCTGTTGCCGTGGCGGCGATGGAACTTCTCGATACAGCCATCCGCTTTGCCGATACGGCGGGGGTCATCCCCTACCTTTGGCTCAGATGATGAACCGGCCATTACCGCGCAGACAGACAAGCAGAGTTGCTACTTGCGCGATACTGTGATCTTGCGTCACCCATCGTTGGGCAATGCATAAACCACTTTACCCGCGCCTCGATGGATAGGGAGAGCAGTTGCAGCTATCAGATCGTTGTGAATACGCAGAGTTGCTTGAGGCAGCGGCATCGGCGCGCGCTTCCGGAATGAGTGTCGCTTTTCACTTCAGAGGACTGGATCTTTAGAGGCACCTCTGCACAACTTAGTATTTGGCCGAAGCCGTCCCAAATCATTTTACGTTGTTTTTCTTTGAAACTGCCACTGCCATGGAAACGGCTGCATAGCCTTCGCCATTGTCAGTCCCTCCGGCTGTTTTCCTGCCAGTATCGTCTCCACGATCTCCGGCGCCAATAATGTCATTCGCAGCACCCGGCTGACGTAGGACGGATTGATGTTCTCGGCTTCGGCGATTTCCTCAATGGTGGCGTAGTCTCCGGTCTCC
>CAIYXE010000233.1 GCA_903930095.1 uncultured Hyphomicrobiales bacterium | reverse complement strand
CGGTCACGCAGGTTGCGGCTGTTCCCGGCGGAGGAGGAAACGGACATCGGATCAGAAATCCCGGTCAGGCGTTAAGTCCGCCGCTCATAGGCCAAAAAGCCCCCGGATGCGAGCGACGGCAAGGCCCAGCCCGTCCTCGGGAAGGGGCTGGGCCTGCGCCATCAGCTCCTCACCCAGCCACGACGCCCGGCCGCTGGCCACGAGTTGCCGGTGCACGATGCGCAGATCGCGGGAAAAGCGGGCGGGCGCATGATTGATCAGCAGCCGGAACAGCGTGGCGTCCGGCGTGCGGCCCCTCCAGCCGATGGCGCCTTCCGCCTCTGCCCGCATGGCGAACCGCCCATCCTCGATGTCGAACAGGGAGACCGGCTTTGCGGCTGCAAGCGCCTCCGCCAGCATCGAGATCGAATCGGCGGTGACCACGATGCGATCCGAAAGACCGAGGAAGGCGTGGAAGGGATTTTCCCCGGAGCCACCCTGCCAGCGGTGAAGAAGATGCGGCACGCCAATCGCCCCGGAGAGCGCTGCCGCCGCGGCTTCGCCCGTGCGCGCGCTGGTGGTGAGGAGGAGTGAGCCGCCATTTGCCCGCGCAACTGCGGTGACGGCATGGCCGAGCCTTGCTGCGGCCTGCGGGGTGAAGACATAGGGCCCGCTGCTGCCGCCCACCAGAACGGCCGTGAAGGGCCGCGGAAGGTGCTGGAGACGCGGTAGCCAGCGCTGCGCCTGCTCGGCGATCCTGGCGGGTGTCACGTCATGCAGCGGCAGCGCCAGCTGCAGGACATTGGGCGCGCGGGCAAGCCGATATTGCGGTGTGGTGATCACCAGGTCGAAGGCGTTGAGGCTGGACCAGGGCGAGCCGATGAAGACGATGCGAAGCTTCGGGTTTTGCTGCCTGAGCCAGAAGCACACGGCCTCCGCCCCGCGGCCGGAACAGATCACCAGATCCGGCCAGGGCGGGGACAGCGGGCTGGAGCGGGCCGAATCGACGCCCGCGCGCGTCGGCAGGCTCAGGAGACGGAGAGCGCCCTCATGCCAGCGGTAGGCCAGCTGCTTGACCTCCAGGGGCCAGCCGAGTGCGGCGCCCAGGGCCCGCAGCTGGGTGTTGTCGCCCGAATGCGGACTCTGCAGGATCCACACCCTTGGCGTGGCCTCCTGCGGGACCGGATTCCCCCGAGATTGCAACAGTTTGTACCCTTGTGACAGAGAACCGCGCAAAGGCGGCGTTTGAACCCCGGGTCAGTACATGATACAGGGCGTGCTCGTAAACAATCGTTTCGGGGATTCTCATGGCTTCGACCGGACATGAAGGGGCCACCCGGCCTCACATCTTCATCCAGACCAATTCCAAGCAGTCGATCGGTGCGATCGTCTCCGCCTATTCCATGAAGCGCAATTCGAAGCACGCCGACAAGTTCGACGTCACCGTCATGCAGCAGGAGGCCTATCCCTTCTTCTCGGAGCGCGAGGGCCAGACCTACATGCGCCACGGCGTGAAGCGCACCTGGCTTGAGAACGACCTGCAGTCCTTCACGCTGACGCGCTTCCTGCCGCCCAAGCTCATGGGCTACAAGGGCCGCGCCCTGGTTGTCGATCCCGATGTGTTCGCCGTGCAGGATGTGTGGGAGCTCCTCTCCCGCGACATGCAGGGCAAGGCCATCATGTGCCGCGGCTCCAAGTTCAAGAATGGCGCCTTCGCCTCCAGCGTGATGCTGCTGGACTGCGAGAAGCTCACCCACTGGGACGTGGAGAAGAGCTTCAACGAGCTGTTCGAGGGCAAGCGGGACTACCACAACTGGATCTCGCTTCTCATGGAAGACCGCAACACCATCGGCACCTTCGAGGATGAGTGGAACGACTTCGACAAGCTGACGCCGAAGACCAAGATGATCCACAACACCCGCAGGCGGACCCAGCCGTGGAAGACGGGGCTGAAGGTCGACTACACGCCGACCGAGTTCGTGCCCGTCATCGGCTGGATCATGCGCATGCGCCGCAAGCTGTTTGGCGATCATGCGCTGCTGGGCCGCTATGCCCGCCACCCGGACCCCAAGCAGGAAGCCTTGTTCTTTGGCCTTCTCAAGGGCGCCTATGAGGAGGGCCTCATCACCGACGCGCAGATCAGGGAGGCGATGGAAAAGAACTACATCCGCCACGACTCGATCGAGGTGATGAAGAACGCCCCGCCGCTCAGCGACCTCAAGCTCGCAGCCTGAGGACGCAGGTGCAAGAGGAGGCAGGGCCGCCCGAGCCGGAATTGCGGGTCGCCCTGTTCACCGGCAATTACAACTATATCAAGGACGGCGTGGCCCTCACGCTGAACCGGCTCGTCAGTTTTCTCGAAAGCCGCGGCGTGCCGGTGCTGGTTTTTGCACCCGTTGCGGACAAGCCTGCCTTTGCCTCGGCAGGCGAACTCGTCGCCTTGCCTTCCATGGCCATCCCGACCCGGCCGGAATACCGGATCGCCCTCGGCCTCTCCAGGGCCGCCCGCCAGAGGCTGGAGGCCTTCCGCCCCACGCTGCTCCACATCGCCGTGCCCGACATCGCCGGCTACAAGGCGCTGACATGGGCAGAGCGCGCGCATGTGCCGGTGGTTGCCTCCTACCACACGCGCTACGACACGTATCTGCGCTTCTACGGCCTCGGCATTTTCGAAAGGCTTGGCCAGCGCTACATGCGGAACTTCTACAATCGCGTGCGCCGGGTCTACCCGCCCTCTGAATCGATGGCGGAGATCATCAGGCGCGAAGGCCAGTCGCAGAACATCGAGATCTGGGCGCGCGGCGTGGACAGCGATCTGTTTTCGCCCGCCAGGCGCGACATGGCGTGGCGGCGCAGCCTCGGCATCGCCGATGACGAGGTGGCGGTCTGCTATGCCGGGCGGCTGGTGAAGGAAAAGAACACCGCCGTCTTCACGCGCGTCATGAATGCGCTGACTGCCAGGGGCCTCAAGGTCCGGCCATTGGTAATCGGCGACGGACCCGAGATGGCCACGATGCGGGACAGCTTGAAGAACGGCGTTTTTGCGGGCTTCCTTCATGGCGAGGCGCTGGCCGGCGCCTATGCCTCCGCCGACATCTTCTTCTTTCCGAGCGAGAGCGAGACCTTCGGCAACGTCACGCTGGAGGCGATGGCGAGCGGCCTTCCGGCGGTGAATGCCATCGCCAGCGGCAGCAACTCCCTGGTGGTGGAAGGTGTGACCGGCCACCTCGTGAGTGCACGCGACGAGGAAGGCCTCGCCGCCCGCCTCGAGATGCTCGCCCGCGATGAGGGCATGCGCCGGCGCATGGGAGAGGCGGCCAGAGGCCGCGCCATGGGCTACAGCTGGGACAGCATCCTCTCGGGCCTTCTCGCGAGCTACAGAGAGGTATTGCGCGAGGCGCGCGATGACCGCTGAGCCGAACATATGGATCCTGTCGCGCGGGCGGAAGGGTGACCTGGACCAGATGCTGGTGCTCGCGCGGGCGGCGGGCTGGCCCTTCGAGGTGAAGCGGCTTTCCTTCCGGGGGCCTGACATTCCGGTGCTTTCACCGCTGCTGCTCAGGCGGCGCGAGAGCGGCCTTGCCCCGCCCTGGCCCGGCATCGTGCTCTGCGCCGAGGCGTCGGCCAGCGTGATCGCCCTCGAGATCAGGCGAAAGGCGAAGGGCCGCACCCGCGCCGTCTGCATCGGCCGGCCGGCCGGGTCGGCCCGTGGTTTCGATCTGGTCATCACCACCGCGCAATACCGCATTCCGGCGGCGCCCAACGTGGTGGAAATCTCAATGCCGCTCGCTGGCGCGGCACAGCCGCTGGCGGGCAACGTGCCGGAGGGGCCGGTGACACTGCTGGTCGGGGGT
>CAIYXE010000232.1 GCA_903930095.1 uncultured Hyphomicrobiales bacterium | reverse complement strand
GTCTCATATGCTGCCATCAGGCGTGCATTTGCACCGAAACCAAGCGCCATGCCGGGTCTCCTTTCTCAGTTTGAAGGGTATGGGGCAGGCATTCCGCGCGACCGAATGCCCGGGAACGTCGTTCCGAACCAAAACCCCAGCATAAGCTCTTGCTTTTATGTATTTTTTAGTTGCCGCTGGGATGTAGCTTGGCGGGGGACGAACTACTCGTTATCGACCCTTGCAACTCTCCGAAATCGGAGTATTTTCTCTCCAAAAAAGGAGAGGACCATGCAAGCCCAACTCGCCTACCCAAAGTCAGGTTACGAGCCTTCGCCGCTGATCAACCTGAATGATCAGACGGAGCGGGAGCGTTTGAGCCCGTCCGCCATCAAAGCCTTCTTCAACATCATGGAGAAGTGGTCGATCAAGGACGGCGATGCTCGCGATCTGTTGGGCGGCGTTTCGAACGGCGTATTCTACGAGATGAAAAAGAACCCAAATAGGGTCCTTGACACGGATCGGCTCGCACGGATTTCGCTGCTCATCGGCATCTTCAAGAGCCTCAATATCCTCTACCCTGAAGATCTGGCTGATGCCTGGGTCACGCTGCCGAACAAGAACCGCATCTTCGGTGGCGGAACGCCCTTGTCTTATATGATCCAGGGCGGACTAGCCGCTATGTGGACTGTCCGACGCTTGGTCGATGCACGGCGGGGTGGACATTGACGGTCTCCCCGCCGCTTTCGCTCGTCCGCCAATTCGACACGCATCGACTGATACCGTCGAAATACAGCGACAATAATGACAGCGTGCTCACGCGCATTGCTGACGACGATGCACACCTCAAAGATATTTTCGATCTCGATCACGCGACGAACGATCGCCTTTTGGCCGAGAATGATCGTCTCCCTGGCATCGGTCTTGGAGAGCTTGTCTTTGGTGTTCCCTACTACCGCATTATCAATGCGGCATTCTGTCATGCCCATCCTCATGGCAGCCGCTTCAACGGCCCCGATCGAGGTGCCTGGTATGGCGGCTTCGTGATCGAAACATCGATCGCAGAAGTCGGCTTTCACAAGCGGGTCGAGCTTGCCGAGGTCTCTTGGACAAAATCCGTATCAGTGACCTACGACGATTATCTTGCCGATTTCACCGGTATTTTTCACGATCTTCGGGAAGCAGCCGCTTTTGTCGCCTGCCTCAATCCGGAAAGCTACATCGACTCCCAACGGCTATCGCAACAGCTGCTCGGCGAAAACTCCCTGGGCCTCGTCTATCCGAGTGTTCGCCATCACGGCGGCACCTGCATTGCGTGTTTCCGCCCAGCGGTTGTTGGGAATGTTCGGAAAGATCAAACTCTGCGCTTTACGTTCGAAGGTGCGGCAGATCCGAAGGTCGAACCCACCTGATCCATCTCTTGGGAGTGGTTTCTCGAGACTAGCCTCAATTCAGTGGATGCGCAGTCTCGTAGATGAGCCGCACCGGCACGATAGCGGCCTTAACGTCCGGTCCGCCCTCAGGTGCTGCGCCGTCGAAGTCCGGCGCTCCGATCTCCATCTGATCGATCTCCCCGCCCAAGGCGGGATCAACGCCGAGGATGGTGGCGATAGACGTGAGCAGCGTGTCGAGATGTGCGTCCGGATCCCCCGATGCCGAGAACACCTCGATGCGCGCGGCATGCGTCCAGACGTAGCTCAGCGGCGATAGCAGAACCTGAGCTTCGCCGATTTCGCCATCACGCAAAATGATCAAGCCCTCGGGCGGGATCCGCTCCGGTCGCAGACGATTGCGTTCAACCTTGGCGAGAGGAACGCCCGTCAATCGTGCGTGAAGGGCCTGGAGCACGAGTTCGCGTTTACTGGGCATCCCTGCTCGCGCGATCGCGCGCCTCCCACTCCCGCACAACCTGATCCGGCAGACGGTTCGCGTAAGCTTCCGCCGGTCCACGCCAGTCCAGCAGGCGTGGCATCTGAATCTGTCGCACCAGTATGAACATCGGCACCCATTCGACATTGCGTCCCGCCTTGACGCGGCGACCTGTTGCCGGCCGTAGCGTGCGGCCGTTCGTGGCGCGAACGACTGGCAGGACAAGGAGCAGAACGCCGGGGCGGTTTGTCGGGACGACTTCGAGGTCACGACCGAAACCGCCAAACTTCGTCCCGCTCTGCATGTCGTTCGGGGTCATTCGGCGACCACCGCCCTTCATGGGTACGTTTTCAGTGGGGATGGCGAGATAGCGTCCGCCGCTGCGGCGGATCAGTGTGCCTTCCTCGAACGCCGAGATGATATCGGCC
>CAIYXE010000231.1 GCA_903930095.1 uncultured Hyphomicrobiales bacterium | reverse complement strand
GCGCGGGCGTGGGTTCCGAGATTGATCTCGGGCCTTGCGCCGATATGGGAAATCACCTCGGCTGCCGCAACCGACCCCAGCCGCGCCGCCTCGGGCAGGGTCTTTCCACTGGTGAAGCCACGCAGGAACCCGGCGGCAAACAGATCGCCCGCACCGGTCACGTCGACCACCGTGCTGACCGGATAGGTGGGGATCGCGTGCACCTCCTCGCCGCGGACCACGATGCAACCCTTCTCGGAGCGGGTGAGAACAGCGACCGGACAGTCCCTGGCAATCGCCTTCATCGCGCTGTCGAAATTCTGGGTCTGGTAAAGCGACTTGGTCTCGGCCTCATTGGCGAAGACGATGTCGATGTCATTGCGGATGAGATCGAGAAAGCTCTCGCGGTGGCGTTCGACGCAGAAGGAATCCGAAAGCGTGATCGACGTCTTGCGGCCTGCCCCACGCGCAACGCGGGCGGCAAGCTTGAAGGCTTCCTTCGCCTCCGGCCTGTCCCAGAGATAGCCCTCCATGTATGTGACCTGGGCGGCCTCGACCGTTTTTCTGTCGACGTCCTTCGCGGTGAAGTTCACGCAGGCACCGAGATAGGTGTTCATGGTGCGCTCGCTGTCAGGCGTGACGAGGATGAAGGACCGCGCTGTGGCCGGTCCGTCCAGGGCGGGAGGCGTATCGTAGGTTACCCCCTGGGCGCGCATGTCATGGCGGAAGATGGCGCCCAGCTGGTCATCCTTCACCTTGCCAAAATAGGCTGCTTTGCCGCCCAGTGAGGCAACACCGGCAGCGGTGTTGCCAGCCGACCCGCCTGAGACCTCGGTTGCCTGTCCCATGGCGGCGTAGAGGTCCTCCGCACGGGCCTCGTCGATCAGGTTCATGGAACCTTTCACCAGGCCGTGACGGCTCACGAAATCCTCCTCCACCCGCGCGATCACGTCGACGATCGCATTGCCGATGCACAGGACATCGAAATCGGAACCCTTCATGAAATCTCTCCCCGCCTCTTGAGGCTTCCGCCTAGCGAAGCCCGCTTGCGCTGGCAAGCAGGGGCCGTTAGGTGAAACCATGCTGAAGGCGTCCTTCAAGGCCCTGGGCGATCTGTTTTCGCCTGAATTCCGCTCCGTGCTGTTCAAGGCGCTGGGGCTCACCCTTGCTCTGTTCGTCGCCGTCCTCATCGGCGTTGAGATCTTGTTGGTGAGCCTCACCCAGTTTTCCTGGCCGTGGGCAGACTGGGTGCTGGGCGTCGGCACAGGCATTGCCCTGCTGGTTGCCTTCTTCTTTCTTATGTCCCCCGTGACTGCTGCCTTCGCCGGCCTGTTCCTCGACCAGGTGGCCGAGAAAGTCGAGGCACGGCACTATCCGCAGGACCCGCGTGGGACGCCCCTTCCGGCGGCCCGTGCCATCAGCATGGCGCTCCAGTTCTTTCTCGTGGTTCTCGTGGTTAACCTTGCGGTACTGCCGGTCGTTCTGTTCGGCGTGGGGGCCATCGCACTGGTGGCGGCGAACGCATATCTCCTGAGCCGTGAGTATTTCGAAATGGTCGCGATGCGACACATGCCGGCTGAGCAGGCGAGGATATTGCGGCGCGAGAACGGTCCCTCGGTGTTCTTGGCTGGCCTCCTGCCCGCGGTGCTGTCGCTCTTGCCGGTGGTCAATCTGGCCGTGCCGCTGTTTGCCACGTCCTATTTCACTCATCTGTTCAAGTCGGTGAAGGCGTCTTCGGCCTGAAGCGGCAGATGTCGGAAATGAGGCATCGCCAGCATTCAGGCTTGCGCGCCTTGCAGATATAGCGCCCGTGCAGGATCAGCCAGTGGTGCGCATGGCGCCCGTAAGGTCCGGGCACCACCTTCAGGAGTTTGTCCTCGACCTCGCGGGGTGTCTTCCCGGGCGCAAGGCCGGTGCGGTTCCCGAGCCGGAACAAATGCGTGTCGACCGCGATCGTTGGGTGCCCGAAGGCCATATTGAGAACCACATTGGCGGTTTTCCGCCCCACTCCGGGAAGGGCCTCCAGCGCCGCCCGGTCATCGGGAACCTGGCTGCCATGCCGGTCGATCAGCTGCTGCGACAATTGGATCACGTTCTTGGCCTTGCCCCGGAAGAGGCCGATGGTCTTGATCATGTCGCGGACCGTATCCTCGCCCAATGCCACCATTCGTTCCGGCGTATCGGCAATGGCGAAGAGCGGCTTCGTGGCACGGTTCACGCCCTCGTCTGTCGCCTGGGCCGACAGGACGACGGCAACCAGCATCGTATAGGGGTTCACATAATGGAGTTCGCCCTGAGGTTCAGGATTGGGGGCATGGAAGCGGCGGAAGATCTCTTCCACACTGGCGCGATCGAGACGGGTTGCCTTGGCCATGAGTTCGATGTTCCCTTGCGGGTCGAGGGGTAGAACGGTCCATGGACACAGGCAACAGCAAAGCATGGCAGGCGACGCTCACGCCGCACCGCAGCCTGACCCGGCAGGGTTTTCTGGCGTTGATGCTCATTGTCGTGGCAGTGAATCTCGTGGTGGGCGGACTGTTCGTGGCCCTCGGCGCCTGGCCGGTTGCGGGCTTCGCTGGCCTCGACATCCTCATTATCTGGTGGGCTTTCCGTGCCAATTTCGCTGATGCCCGCCAAATGGAGCAAATCAGCATCACGGATCATGAGCTGATCCTTGACAAGGTGCGCAAGGACAAAGCCCAGGAGCAGCAGCGCTTCGTCCGGCGCTGGGTGAGGGTCGAACTGGAGGAAGATCGCGAGCGCGAGCTGATCGGGCGACTTCTGCTCGTGTCCGGCGGCAGGCGCGTGCCGGTTGGCGAGTTTCTTGCGCCCGAGGAGCGCAAGACCCTGGCGGAGGCACTGAAGTCCGCACTTGCCATTCCCCGCATCTAATCAGTTTTCGGGTGGGCGGCGCTTGCCGGGAAAGCTAGGCTGAGACACATGAGAAACACACAGGTCTTGAGTGAGGCTGCCCGCGACTATGAAGTCGTCCGGCAAAACCTTGAATACCTGCGTCAGCACTGGCGCGAGCAACCTTCCCTCGAAGGGTTGGCAGAGCGCAGTGGCCTCAGTGCCGCACATCTCCAGCGGCTCTTCATGCGCTGGGCGGGTCTGAGCCCCAAGGCTTTCGTGCAGGCCCTGACCATCGACCATGCCCGGAAGCTCCTGCGGGACTCCGCGAGTGTTCTCGAGACCAGCTATGAGGTGGGGCTCTCGGGGCCCGGCCGGCTCCACGATCTCTTTGTTTCCCATGAGGCCATGTCGCCTGGCGCATATAAGGCAAGGGGAAAGGGTTTGACGATCCGCCACGGTTTTCATGACTGTCCGTTCGGCCGCGTGCTTCTGATGACGACGGACCAGGGCATCTGCGGACTGGCCTTTGCCGACAGTGGTGAGGAGGCCGCAGCCCTTTGCGACATGCGCAGCCGCTGGCCGGAAGCTGTCTATGTGGAGGATGCGGTGACGACCTCACAGCATGTCATGCGGATTTTCAATCCAACGGCGTGGAGGGCAGAACAGCCACTGCGTCTCGTCTTCATCGGGACCGAGTTCGAAACGCGTGTCTGGCAAACTCTCCTCAAGGTGCCGCTTGGCCGGGCGACCACCTATTCGGACATTGCGGGGCACATCGGCAAACCCAAGGCGTCCCGCGCCGTGGGAGCCGCTGTCGGCCGCAACCCGATTTCATTCGTGGTTCCTTGCCATCGCGTGCTGGGAAAGTCAGGCGGGCTCTGTGGCTATCACTGGGGCCTGACCCGGAAGCAGGCCATCCTCGGTTGGGAGGCAGGGCTCAACCCGGGCCCAGGCGCCCCATGAAGCTCAGCTGCCTGATTTCCGCAGCCTGACGATCACGTCGATGCGATCGATCTCGGTGCCCGGAGGCAATTCCGGAAGGCCTTTGACCTCCAGATCGGTGGATCCGATGTCGACGAGCTGGTCCGTATCTTCGAGATAGTAATGAAAGTGATTCGATGTGTTGGTGTCGAAGAACGTCCTGTCACCCTCGAAAGCGACTTCTCGCAACAGACCGGCCGTCTTGAATTGGTTCAGGGTATTGTAGACGGTTGCGAGCGATACATGAATGCGCGCGGCGAGCGCCTCCTGATGCAGCGATTCCGCGCTTACGTGCCGATCGCCGCAGCCGAACAGGATGGCGGCAAGACATAACCTCTGCCGGGTCGGTCGAAGACCCGCGAGTCTCAGGCGTTCAGCGATTTCCGTCTCTTGCGGTGTCATCTTGGGAGTCATTATATGCGGAACCCTCCCTGTAACGCAATCTTGGCGCCAGTGCGGCGGCTGGTCCCATCCCAAACCGGGCTTGGACCGGAAATTTGCCTGTGATAGGAACGGCAGACCCTGTTCCACCGGGTTGAGTTGAGGGTAACGAAGCAGAATGAACGAGCCGAAATCCAAATTTGACTACGACGATCTTCTGGCTTGCGGCCGGGGAGAGCTGTTCGGGCCCGGAAACGCCCAGTTGCCGTTGCCCCCGATGTTGATGTTCGACCGCATCACCGAGATATCCAGGGATGGCGGCGCAACGGGCCTTGGCAAAGTGGTCGCGGAGTTCGACATCCGGCCGGACCTCTGGTTTTTTCCCTGCCATTTCAAGGGTGATCCCGTGATGCCCGGCTGTCTCGGTCTCGATGCGTTGTGGCAGATGACCGGCTTTTTCCTCGGATGGCTCGGTGAGCCGGGGCGGGGCCGGGCGCTGGGCGTGGGCGAAGTGAAGCTGACCGGCATGGTTACCCCATTGGTCAAGAAGGTCACCTACGAGGTCGAAATCACCCGTCTTGTACTACGCAGGCTGAAGATGGCTGTCTCGAATGGCATCATGAAAGCAGACGGCGAGACGGTCTACCAGGTCACCGACATGAAGGTCGGGCTGTTCCAGCCCGCTCCTTGAGAAAGGGAACAATATGCGGCGTGTCGTCGTCACCGGCCTGGGCATTGTATCGAGCATCGGCAACAATGTGCAGGAAGTCCTGAATTCACTCTTTGAAGCCCGCTCCGGCATCGTCAAGGCGGACGATTACCAGAGGCTCGGATTCCGCTGCCAGGTCCACGGTGCTCCCAGTTACGATCTCGAGAGCGTTGACCGCCGCGTGCGCCGCTTCATGGGCGATGGCGCCGCATGGAACTATGCGGCCATGCAGCAGGCCATCGTCGATTCCGGTCTCGAAGAGGGCGACGTCAAGAATGATCGGACCGGCATCATCATGGGTTCCGGCGGTCCCTCGACCCGCGCCATTGTTCAGGCTGCCGACGTGACGCGTGAAAAGGGTCCCAAGCGCGTCGGGCCTTTCGCGGTTCCAGCCGCCATGTCGAGCACGAATTCCGCGACGCTCGCAACGCCCTTCGGCATCCGTGGCGTGAACTATTCGATCTCGTCCGCCTGCGCCACCTCTGCCCATTGCATCGGCAACGCGGCAGAGATGATCCAGTGGGGCAAGCAGGATGTGATGTTCGCTGGCGGCGGCGAGGAACTTGACTGGACGCTCTCTGTGCTGTTCGACGCGATGGGAGCGATGTCGAGCAAGTACAATGACACGCCTCAAAAGGCCTCCCGTGCCTATGACAAGAACCGCGATGGTTTCGTGATCGCCGGCGGCGCGGGCACCGTGGTTCTGGAGGAACTTGAACGGGCCAAGGCCCGCGGCGCCAAGATCTATGCCGAACTCGTGGGCTATGGCGCCACATCGGACGGCTACGACATGGTGCAGCCTTCGGGTGAAGGCGCCATTCGCTGCATGAGGCAGGCGATGACCTCGGTTGACAGGATCGACTACATCAATCCGCATGCCACCTCGACGCCCATCGGCGACAAGAAGGAGATCGAAGCCATTCGCGCCGTCTTCGGCGACAGGATCCCGCCGATCTCCGGCACCAAGTCCCTGACCGGGCATTCTCTCGGTGCGGTGGGTGTTCAGGAGGCGATCTATGCAATCCTCATGATGAAGAACGACTTCATCTGCGAGAGTGCCAACATCGAGGAACTCGATCCAGAATTCGCCGATGTTCCCATCGTGCGCCAGCGCATCGACAACGCCCGTATAGATACCGTGATGTCGAACAGTTTCGGCTTCGGCGGCACCAATGCAACCCTCGTCTTCCAGCGCTACAACGGCTGATCAATGACACATTCACTTATGGCAGGCCGCCGCGGGCTCATCATGGGCGTGGCGAATGACCACTCGATTGCTTGGGGGATTGCCCAGCAACTGCACAAGCATGGTGCGGAACTCGCCTTCACCTACCAGGGAGAGGCTTTTGGGCGCCGCGTGAAGCCGCTGGCGGATTCGGTCGGCTCGGGGGTTCTTCTTCCGTGCGATGTCGAGGATATCGCCACGGTCGACAACGTGTTCGAGGACTTGAAGGCAAGGTGGGGCACGATCGACTTCGTAGTTCACGCCATTGCTTTCTCGGACAAGAATGAACTGAAAGGCAAATACGCTGACACAACGCGGGAGAACTTCACCCGCACGATGGTGATATCGTGCTTCTCGTTCACCGAGATCGCAAAGCGTGCTGCGGCGCTGATGCCCAATGGTGGCTCGCTCGTCACCCTCACCTATGGCGGTTCGGTGCGTGTCATGCCGAACTATAATGTCATGGGGGTTGCCAAGGCGGCGCTGGAGTCCTCCGTACGATACCTTGCGGCGGACTACGGCCCGCAGGGCATCCGCGTCAATGCCATCTCGGCTGGACCGATGCGGACCCTCGCAGGCGCCGGGATCGGAGATGCCCGTGCCATGTTCAGCTTCCAGCAGGACCATGCCCCGCTTCGCCGCACCATCACGCTCGAGGAAGTTGGCGGGGCAGGTCTCTACCTCCTGTCGCCACTTTCGGGCGGGGTCACCGGTGAGATCCATTATGTGGACTCTGGATACAACATCATCTCGATGCCGCGGCCTGAAGATCTCAGGAACGGCTTGAACGAGTTCAAGGCCAGCTGACCGGTGACATGGCTGAAATCGCTTCCACGTTGACGAGCATTTCAGGAACGATCGAGGTAGTTCGATTGTTCGAGTGAGAAGATGGAGGCGCTGCGACCGGTCAGAGGATTGTCCGGATTCCACGACAGCTTCGTTTGATAGAAACGGCTTGCCAGCGCATCATACATTACGAGCCGCCCGGCAAGGCTTTCGCCCATCCCGAGGATCTCCTTGATGACCTCCATGGCTTGCATCGCGCCGAGAATACCGGGCAGGGCACCGAGTACTCCCGCCTCCTCGCAGGCCGGAAACAGGCCGCGGGGCGGCAGG
>CAIYXE010000230.1 GCA_903930095.1 uncultured Hyphomicrobiales bacterium | reverse complement strand
GGCACGCTCTACATCTTCCAGGCGCTCAAGCTCTGGTATTCGGAGTCGGAATCGATCCGCAACGTCGATACGGAGGCAACCGCCCCGCTGCTGATCTTCTTCGGCAATGTCATATCGGTCGCAGGCTTCCAGATACTCTATGGCACCATCGCCTTCCTGTTATTGGCCGTCATCATGTCCTACGTGCTGAAGCACACGGCATGGGGCCGCCATGTCTATGCGGTGGGCGATGACCTCAATGGCGCCATGCTCTCGGGTGTGCGGACAGACAAGGTGCTGCGCTCGGTTTATGTGGTGGCAGGCGTCATCGCGGCCTTCGCGGGCCTCGTGCTCATCGGCCGCGTCGGCGGCACGATCACGCCGCTTGCAGGCGAAACCGCCAATCTCGACTCGATCACTGCCGTGGTGATCGGCGGCACCTCATTGTTCGGCGGGCGCGGTTCAATCGTGGGCTCGGTGCTGGGTGCGCTCATCGTGGGCGTCTTCCGCTTCGGACTGTCACTTTCCAAGGTCGATGTGCTCTGGCAGGATTTCACGGTCGGTATCCTGATCATCGCCGCTGTCGCCATCGATCAATGGATCAGAAAAGCATCCTCCTAGGAGCCCCACATGTCCAACAGTTCCGGCACCACGGCGAGCACGCCTGAACCGATCCTCACGACGCGCAACCTCGTCAAGCGCTACGGCCGGGTGACGGCACTCGACCATGCGGACTTCGACCTTTATCCCGGCGAGATCCTCGCCGTGATTGGCGACAATGGCGCGGGCAAGTCCACCCTGATCAAGGCCATCTGCGGCGCCGTGGCGCCGGATGAGGGCGAGATCAGGCTCGAGGGCAAGACGGTGAATTTCAAGTCGCCCCTGGACGCGCGCAACGCTGGCATTGAAACGGTTTACCAGAACCTCGCCCTCTCGCCCGCCCTCTCCATTGCCGACAACATGTTCATGGGCCGTGAAATCCGCGTGCCGGGCATGATGGGCTCGCTCCTCAAGAAGCTCGACCACAAGGCGATGGAGAAGATCGCCCGCGACAAGCTCTCCGAGCTCGGTCTCATGACCATCCAGAACATCCGCCAGGCGGTTGAAACCCTCTCCGGCGGCCAGCGTCAGGGTGTGGCCGTGGCCCGCGCCGCCGCCTTCGGCTCCAAGGTCATCATCATGGACGAGCCGACGGCCGCCCTGGGCGTCAAGGAATCGCGCCGGGTTCTGGAACTCATCCTTGACGTGAAGCGCCGCGGCCTGCCGATCGTGCTGATCTCCCACAACATGCCGCATGTCTTCGAGGTGGCGGACAGGATCCACGTGCACCGGCTGGGCCGCAGGCTCTGCGTCATCAATCCGAAGGACTTCACAATGTCCGATGCGGTGGCCTTCATGACGGGCGCCAAGGTCCCGCCGCCGGAGCTGATGGCCGCCTGAAAACCACTACACGAAGCCCGCGGAATGGGGCATAAGTCCCGCTTGCAAAAGCGGGACTTCACGTGATGGCCACAGGCGGCAACAAACTCCTCTTTGAACTCTACCGCACCATGCGGCGCATCCGCACCTTCGAGGAGCGGGTCAATGAACTCTTCGTGCGCGGCCAGTCCGCGGGCTCCATGCTCCACATGTCGATCGGCGAGGAAGCGATTTCCGGCGTATGCCGCGCCATGGAGCAGGGCGACAGCTTCACCACCCATCACCGCGGCCATGGCATCTTCATCGCACGCGGTGCTGACCCCAACCGCATGATGAGCGAGATCGCCGGCAAGGCCGACGGCTATTGTTCCGGCAAGGGCGGCTCCATGCACATCGCCGACATGGCGCTGGGTGCATTGGGCGCCAATGCCATTGTGGGTGGTGGCATTCCGCATGTGGTGGGTGCCGGCATGTCCTACCGCAACCGCAAGCTGCCGCATGTGTCCGTCGC
>CAIYXE010000229.1 GCA_903930095.1 uncultured Hyphomicrobiales bacterium | reverse complement strand
CCCCATGGCCGGTTGCGTCGTCAAGGGTCAGCCGAGTGAATTCCCCAACGACATCGCCCTCGTCAATAAGGGCCTGATGGTCATCAAGGCAGGCACAACCGTGAAGTGGTCGGTGCCGCTCATCAATGCCAACGGCTCGTACAAGCTGACCTCTGACCTCGCCCCCGGCAAGAATGTTGCCCTGGTGAACGTTCTCCCTGGCGGTGTCGAAGCTGGCAGCAACTGCAAAGTCTCGCTCTGATCCATCTGGATTCCATTCGCGGCAACACTTATTCATCGCAAACTTCGGTCAGGGAAGCAGCTCCCTGACCGAAGTCAAGCGCGCGCTATCTCAGCTGCGATTATTTGAAGTTGAGTGCATTCTAAGTCAGCTCGTGGCCCACTGGCACATTCCACCGGATCTTGCCGCCTTGGTTCGATGCGCACCAGTACAGGACCGCATCGAACGCCTTCCTGAACTCAACCTTCGCCGCATCGAGGTCCTCGGCCTCGCCGACGAGCCCGACCTTGGCATCCGGCTCGGCGGGGCCGGTGACCGTCCAGAACCAGGCAATTCTGCCGGAGGCCCGGCTCACCTGCATGATGCGGCCGACCACGAGACGGTGATGCCATAACTCTATCTCAGGTTGAATGCTGGGACCCATCGTTCACGGCTATTCAAATGTGGCTGGCCATGCTAACTAATATCACAGAGGACTCAGAACAATGCGTAGAGCGGCTCTTCTTGCTTCGGTAGCCACATCAGCCGTGGTTGCTGTTTTTATAGCAAACTCGGCATCCGCTGCTGATCTCACTGAATTTAGTTGGGGCGGCTTCTATGTCGGCGGTCTTTTCGGAGTGACCAGCGGCAGCCCTGGATCGGAACTTGATTATACCAACGATGGCGGCGAACCCGTTGTTGGTTGGGTCGGAGGAGAGTTCCACGGCGATGTGTACAACACTATCGATAGCTTGGAAGTGACGTCCGAAAAACAGGTGACAAACACCCCAATGGGCGCTTTGAGCGAATGGCCTGGTTCGCTCCCCGATGATGGCGCGCGCCTCACCGGGACGGCGCTAGCTGGGTATAGCTTCCAAGAGGGAAACATCGTTTTTGGCGCTGAACTGCGGGCGAGCTTTGGTGACTTCGGAGCCTCGAAATCAGCTTCATGGACGGATGCGGTGACGACGAGCGGGTCTGTTGGGAATGATTTTGAAGGCTCGAACGCACTTAACTATACCGATTATGGAAACGTTCTGGACCCCCCGAATTTGTTACCGTTATTTGTCAGTACTGAGGGCGTGTCTTACGCCGCGACCTACAACCAGGCTTCGGAGATCGACGCCGAAACTGAAATTGATTATCTGATTTCACCAGTGGCACGCCTTGGTTATGCGTTGGACAGGTTGCAAGTTTTTTTTATGGGTGGTCCCTCCGTCACTCGCGTAACGATGAAGACAGCGGCAAGAGTTCACGAATTCAGCACAGACGCCTCGACCACAGTCGAAAACGCAGGATCCACAAACTTCAGCGCAGAGAAAACATATCATTTCTCTGGTTCTGATAGTGAGACGAAGTGGGGCTATTCGATCGGGACAGGTGCGGAATGGGCAGTGACGGACAATGTCAGCATCCGGGCCGAGGTCGAGTATCGCAGTTTGGGCACTATGTCTGTGAAGGGTAAATCCCAGGATACGGCCGCGAGCTACACTATTGATCAAGACCTGAGTAGCTACAGCGTTTCCACTGGCGTCAGCTTAAGGTTCTGAGCGACGAGCGTTGTCGCACTTATCACGCACAGGTAGTTTTTCCCTTTTTACGGATATTCCTGTTAAGAAGACTGCCTACAGCAGCGAGCCTCTTTCCTTTCTGAGCGGGGCCGCCCACGAAGATCTTGCCGCCGTCATCGAAATCGATCTGCTGGAGAACGGCAGTAGGGTTGCCCGCGAACTGTGGCAGGGGCGGCAACTGTCGAACCTCCTGCGCCATGCGGTCAACCGGTCCGCTTTCTGGCGGAAGAGAGTACCCTCCGAACTCATTAAAAATCCTGCCTTGAGCCCGCTGCCCGTTTTGAGCCGCAAGGACATCATCCGGCAGGTGGAGGCGGAGGGATCGCTGCTCGACCAGGCAGGCGGCCACGGGTCCGGGACTTATGGATCCTCCGGTTCGACGGGAACTCCAGTGACAGTGCACGTCGGCGGCTTCAACGGTCGTCAGAACGCTATCCGAAGCCTGGCGCAGTATTTCATCGCGGGACGGGCGCTCAACGTTCCGCGGACGTTTATCAAGCCGGCAAGCGCTGAGTTGATGATTGATCCCAATGAGAAAATTCGCGTGGAAAGAAACCCTACGTGGCTGGGTAGATTCAGTTCGCTGTTCGAGGGCGCTCCGCACAAGATCATCGAGTTTGCCCGCGACCCACAACTGTTGCTCGATGAACTGAAGCGTGACAAGGTCGGTTATCTTGCTTGCCCGGCAAGTTATATGAGGCTCGTCCTCGAAGCTGGTGGTTCGGAGGCGGTCGCCCGCCTTGGAATTTCCGCTTGGCTTCACCATTCGGATACGCTCGAGCCGGAATTCGCGTCGCAGATCCGCGCCATTGGGATTCCCGTCAATTCGAGCTACTCCTGCTCCGAGGCAGGTTCGATTGGTGTCGAATGCGATAATGCTGTTGGGCACTACCATGTCACACATAGCAATGTCATCGTTGAAGTAGACCAGACCGAGAGCGTACAACTCGACGGGCTTGAACTTGGCCGCATCCTCATAACCCATCTGCATTCCTATGCTACCCCCCTCATCAGATATGACGTGGGGGACCTCGGCATACTTCATGGAAGTTGCCCCTGCGGGCACGATGGTCCTACGCTGTCTCACCTCCGGGGACGGGGTAAATTCTTCCTGCGGCATCCCGAAGGCCATCTCTTGGCTTTCAACGTCTTCTCGGCACGACTTCTGGAAATGATGGAGTTTAAGGAATTCTGGATCCACCAGCCAAACCTGGAGACGATCGTGGTCGAACTAGGCGGTCCTGAAAAGATAAGCCGCGAGGATGAGGACAGGCTGCGCCTTTTTATTTCGCGTTCTTCCGATCCGGTGTTCAAGATTGAGGTAAGGGTCGCGCCGCAGCTAGATTGGAGTAGGAACCCGAAGCGTTTGCCGTTCACAAGTGCGGTTGCCTGAGATGCTGCTTGATTATGGATGTAACAAAACTCGGGATAGTGCGCTGAGCGCAAAGCCGCTCACGATCCTCGAATTTGAGGCACGTAGCGCGCTGGCGGCCATCACCGAAATCGACATGATCGAGAATGGCGATCCCGAAGCCCGGCATTACTGGCAAGCCAAGCAACTGGAGAACCTGCTCCATCATGCATGTGCGAGATCAGCATTCTGGAAAAGGCGTATCCTCTCAAAAAAAATCACCGCAGGGGTTCTGAAGTTTATGGCGCCGCTCTCACGAGCTGACCTGATGCGCCAAGTGACGGAGGAAGGCCCACTGATGCAGGCACCTTCGAGCGAGAAGCAGATGGCATATTACTCGAGCGGTTCCACCGGTACGCCGGTCAAGATTTATGTTATGCCGCAGAATGCCCGCTATAACGGTCTTCGGAGCCTTGCTCAGTCGTTCATACACCGCAGTGATTTTCGCTTGAACCGAGTTCAGATACAGATACTTGACGGTGAGCAGACTCTTCAAGGCAAGTCCATCTCGGTTGAGAGGGCGGATAGCTGGCTTGGTCCACTCGCGCCAATCTTTGAGTCAGGGCATAACAAAAACATCCGGTACGTTTTTGACCGCCCCGACGCATTGGCGGATGAATTGCTCAAAGACCCCACGGGCATGCTCGTCTGTCCCGGGGGACATCTGGACAACCTTCTCTCCTTCGGCGGAGTAGACTTTCTTAAGCGGTCGGGCGTGCGCCAATGGATACAATTCTCAGATGGAAAGGACGCGGAGCGTGATGAACTGCTGCACTCAGTCGGCATCACCACCTCGGCTAGTTATTCCTCAGCAGAAGTAGGACCTATCGGGTTTGAATGCGCTCGGGTACCCGGGCACTATCATGTCGCACATAGTAACGTCCTCGTAGAGATTGACCGGTCTGATGCTGTCGCGTTCGGCAGTCACCAGCTCGGCCGCATCCTCGTGACGCATCTTCATTCCTACGCTAGTCCGATTATCCGTTATGATATCGGGGACATGGGTCTCCTTCTCGCGCGTTGCCCTTGTGGGCATGAGGGGGCAGTGCTGACGGAAGTTCATGGCCGTCGGAAGATGTTTCTAAACCACCCAGATGGCAGGTTGCTGAAGTTCTACTTCGTGGCTAAGGTGTTCCGCGACATCGTGGAATTCTCGGAGATTTCGTTCCGGCAGACGGACCCCCAGCGAATCCTTCTGCAACTGAAGCGCGACAATGCTTTGACAGAGGACGAGGAACGGCGTTTACGGGAGTTGCTTTCTCACTGGATTGATCCCGTCTTCCACATTGAAGTCCAGATCGTCCGAGATATTGACTGGCGTTGCAACCGGAAGCGCCTGCTCTTCATTAACGAAGTTGTCTAGCCTCGGTCGATCACAACACGCCAGTTGTTAAACGTCGTTTAGCCATAGCGGGTGAATGGTAATACTAAGCATGATTCAGCGGACTGGCCAACGGATGGAAGGCGTGATTGAACTAACCCGCTACCGCGGGAGAAGTGTGGAGCGCATTTACGGCTGAGGTTTCCTGTCTGAGGATTGTGGTTGTTGCAGCCCAACCCAACAGACAGGAGTTTCCCAATGGCCGATATCAGCCCTCTTCGCCACCGGATGATCGAGGACATGACAGTCCGCAACTT
>CAIYXE010000228.1 GCA_903930095.1 uncultured Hyphomicrobiales bacterium | reverse complement strand
CCCGCACCAAAGGCCGAAGCCCCCAAGCCAGAAGCCCCGAAGACCGATGCGCCGCCCGTCGCCGCACCCGCAGTCATCGCATCCGCTCCAGCACCGTCGCCGGAAATCCCCGCCGGCACCGAGATGGTCACCATGACGGTGCGCGAGGCATTGCGTGAGGCGATGTCGGAAGAAATGCGCCGCGATCCGGACGTCTTCCTGATGGGCGAGGAAGTGGGCCAGTACCAGGGCGCCTACAAGATTTCGCAAGGCATGCTGGACGAGTTCGGCCCGCAGCGCGTGATCGATACGCCCATCACCGAGCATGGCTTCACCGGCCTTGCCACGGGCGCGGCCTTCGCGGGGCTGAAGCCCATCGTCGAGTTCATGACCTTCAACTTCGCCATGCAGGCGATCGACCACATCATCAACTCCGCTGCCAAGACCCTCTACATGTCAGGGGGCCAGATGGGCTGCTCCATCGTGTTCCGCGGCGCCAGCGGTGCGGCAGCCCGCGTGGCCGCCCAGCACAGCCAGGACTATGCCGCATGGTACAGCCACATCCCCGGCCTCAAGGTGGTGATGCCCTATACGGCAGCAGACGCCAAGGGCCTGATGAAGGCCGCCATCCGCGATCCCAACCCGGTCGTCTTCCTCGAGAACGAGATCCTCTATGGCAAGAGCTTCGAGGTGCCGAAGCTTGATGACTGGATCGTGCCCATCGGCAAGGCGCGCGTGGCGCGTGTGGGCCGCCACGTTACCATCGTCTCCTTCGGCATCGGCATGACCTATGCCATGGCAGCGGCTGAAAAGCTGGCAGCTGACGGCATCGAGGCTGAGGTCATCGACCTCCGCACCATCCGCCCGATGGATATCGCCACGGTCGTGGAGAGCGTGAAGAAGACCAACCGCTGTGTGTGCGTCGAGGAGGGCTTCCCGCAATTCTCGGTGACCAGCGAAATCGCCGCCCAAGTCATGACACATGCTTTCGATTACCTCGACGCGCCCGTCGCACGCGTCGCCGGCAAGGACGTACCCATGCCCTATGCGGCCAATCTCGAGAAACTGGCGCTGCCCAATGCCGATGAGGTGGTCGCCGCAGCAAAGGCTGTTCTTTATGTCTGACCATGATCACCACCACCACAACCACCACGGCGAAATGCACCCGCACCAGCTGGAGCCGCCGCACGAGGTGTTCCATGATCCGAAGGCCGGCGAAGTGGCCCGCGCCTGGATCGTCAACGGGGGCTTGAGCCTGTCGCTCCATGCCATGGCCTTCGGCAAGCCCGAGGTCTGGGGCCATGTGCTGGCCGGCATGGCCCAGCAGGTGGCTGCCGGCTGCGCCGAAATGGGCACCGGCAATGCCGCCGACAATTTCGCCGCGATCCGCAAGGTGCTGAACGAGGACCTCAACAAGGTCGCCGCCCAGCTCTCGCCGCTGGCGAACAAGTCGTAACTTGCAAGGCCGGGCGCGGCGAAAGCCGCCCCGTTCCGAATGGGGGAACATTGCCAATGCCCGTGAATGTCCTGATGCCCGCCCTGTCGCCCACCATGGAAAAGGGCAAGCTTGCCAAGTGGCTCAAGAAGGAGGGCGACAAGGTCAAGTCCGGAGACATCCTGGCCGAGATCGAAACCGACAAGGCGACGATGGAAGTCGAAGCCGTGGACGAAGGCACGCTCGGCAAGCTCCTCGTCGCGGCCGGCACGGAGGATGTGCTCGTCAACACCCCCATCGCCGTGATCCTGGGTGAAGGCGAAAAAGCTGGCGATGCCCCCGCACCCGCCGCTCCCGCCCCGAAGCCATCGGCACCTGCCGCTGCGGCCGCACCGGCACCCGCTGCTCCGCAACCTTCCGCAACACCAAAGCCCGAAGGCGCCCGCGTCTTCGCCTCGCCGCTCGCCCGCCGCATCGCCAGGCAGAAGGGCATCGACATTGCGGCTCTGCTGGGCTCCGGCCCGCACGGCCGCATCGTGCTGAAGGATGTGGAGACCGCAAAGCCCGCCGCCGCAGCGCCGGCCGCGAAGCCCGCCGCCACAGCGATCGCTGTCCAGCCGTCTGATGAGCAGGTGCTCAGGCTCTTCGCCGAGGGCTCCTACGAGCTCGTCCCGCATGACGGCATGCGCAAGGCCATCGCGCGCCGCCTCACCGAGGCCAAGCAGACGATCCCGCATTACTACGTCTCGGTGGACGTCACCATCGACGAGCTGCTCGAGCTTCGTGAGCGCCTCAACCTGCAGGCGCCCAAGGACAAGGACGGCAAGCACCTCTGGAAGGTGTCCGTCAACGACTTCATCATCAAGGCCATGGCCATGGCGCTCATCCGGGTGCCCGATGCCAATGTCTCCTGGACGGAAAACGCCATGGTGCGCCACAAGCACGCCGACATTGGCGTCGCCGTCTCCATACCCGGCGGCCTGATCACGCCCATCGTCAGGAAGGCGAACACCAAGGGCCTCGCGCAGATATCGGATGAGATGAAGGACTACGTCGCACGCGCCCGCAACCGGAAGCTCAAGCCCGATGAATACACCGGTGGCTCCGCCGCCGTGTCCAACATGGGCATGATGAACGTCAAGAGCTTCGCGGCCATCGTCAACCCGCCGCACGCCTCGATCCTCGCCATCGGCTCCGCCGAGCGCCGCCCCGTGGTGCGCGGCAATGACATCAAGATCGAGCAGCAGATGACCATCACGCTCTCCACCGACCACCGCTGCATCGACGGCGCGCTGGGGGCCGAGTTCATCGGGGTCATCAAGTCCTATCTCGAGGAACCCGGATTGATGCTGGTGTGATGGCGATGAAAAACATCCTTGCATTCGGCGACTCGCTCACCTGGGGCTTCATCGCGGGCACATGGGAGCGGCACCCTTTTGAGGTCCGCTGGCCAAACGTGCTCGCAGCAGGCCTGGGCGGTAAGGCGCGCGTCGTGGAGGAGGGCCACAATGGCCGCACCACCATCTTCGATGATCCCACCACCTTCGATGACCGCAACGGCGCCAAGGCTCTGCCCATCATGCTGTCGACGCACCAGCCCTTGGACCTCGTCATCATCATGCTCGGCACCAACGACATCAAATACGCCAACCGCTGCCGCGCCTTCGATGCCTCCATGGGCATGACGCGGCTGATCGAAATCGTGCAGAAATTCTCCTTCCTGCCAGCTTGCAAGACGCCGCAGATCCTCATCATGTCCCCGCCGCCGCTCGTTCCGACCACGGATGAATGGTTCAACGACCTGTGGGGCCACGCCATCGAGGAGTCGAAACTCTTCGCCCACCACTATGCCCGCGTGGCGAAGGAGGCGGGCGTGCATGTCTTCGATGCCGGAACGGTGGCCAAGGCGGATTCGACCGACGGCGGGCACCTGGATGCCGCGAATACCAAAGCCATCGGCACCGCGCTGGTGCCGGTGGTGAAGGGGATACTGGGACTATAGAACGCGCGGCGAGAGGCCCTCATCCGGCCTGTCGGCCACCTTCTCCCATCCCTCCGGGACGGGAGAAGGGGAAGCCGCAAGACCAATTTTCCCTTCTCCCGTCCGCAGGATGGGAGAAGGTGCCCGAAGGGCGGATGAGGGCCCTTCGTTCAACAAAGGGACTTGAGACCAATGGCCGATACAAGCTTCGACATCATCATCATCGGCGGCGGCCCCGGAGGTTCCCATCTCTCCGGGACGGGAGAAGGGGAAGCCGCAAGACCAATTTTCCCTTCTCCCGTCCGCAGGATGGGAGAAGGTGCCCGAAGGGCGGATGAGGGCCCTTCGTT
>CAIYXE010000227.1 GCA_903930095.1 uncultured Hyphomicrobiales bacterium | reverse complement strand
GGCCCGCGGGCGGGAAGCGCCCTCATCCTCGAACACCTCGTCATCGTCGTCACGCGCACGGCTCCGTGTCGGGCGGCCGAGACGGGGCGGCGAACGGCCATCGTCGAAATCGCTGTCCGGATATTCACGCTGATCAGCCTGCCGCGGAAAGGACTCGAGCGCCGGGGGCGGACGGCGCGGCGCACTGCGCGCTGCGGTATAGCCGGATGCTGCCGCATCCGCACCGAAGCCCGGGCGCCCTGGCGGCGGCTGCAGGCGCGGCGGCGCCCCGTAATTCGCCGATGGATCCACGGGCTTGTAGGGCGGCTGCGGGCGCGTGCTGCCACCGGTTGCCGAAGGGCGCAGGAAGGGTGGCTGGCCGCCACCCAGCGCAGGGCGCGGCGGCGTAAGGGGCGCTCCTCCGGCCCCGCCGGTATAGCTTGGGCGGGAGGCAGCCGCATCGCCTGTTCCGCGCGTGTCGCGTGGCGTGGCGGAATCGTCGGCGAAACTGAACTTGGGGCGTGAACCGGGAGTTGGCGGCGGTACGGCTGCCCGCGCCTTGGGAGGGGCCGGCGGCGGCGGCATGCGCGGCGCGCCAGCGCCCGGGCGCTGCCCGGTGGGTGGCGGATCGGCCTGGGCCGGCTTTCCTTCGGCGCGTTCGCGCGCGGCCTGCACGCGCTGCTCGGCCAGCTTTTCGGCGGCCACGCGCTGTGCCCTCAGCTTGTCGGCCAGGGCCTCCTGTGCGGCATTGTCAGGCGTGCGGGGTGTGGCGCGGGGCGGGGGCGCCGCTGCTGCTGGTCTGGGCTCTGCCGCGGGAGCCGGTGCGGCAGGCCGCGGCGTCCGCGGCGCCATGGGCGCCGGCGTCGTCACCGTCTGGGCGCCGGGCGGCGGGGAGCCAGCGTCCGGTCCGGCGGAGGCTTCGCGGAATTCGTCAGACAGCTTCGGCATTTCCTTGGCGCCGATCCCCAGGCGTTCGCGCCAGTTTCGCTTGTCCGACTCTGAGCCGTTGGTTGAATTTTGATCCATATGACCTTAATCGCCTCTACATCTCTTCGGCGGGCCTCACCCCAAGGATCCGAAGGCCATTTGCCAGAACATATCTAATCGCCCGCAGGAAGGCGAGACGTGTTGTGGTCAGTTTTTCATCTTCTTTCAAAATAAATCTTAATTGCGGCGAGTCTTTGCCCTTGTTCCAAAGCGCATGGAATTCGCCAGCCAGCTCAAAAAGATAGAAGGCGACCCGATGCGGCTCATGGGCGATGGCCGCCGCCTCGATCAGGCGCGGGAACTCCGCGATGCGCCGGGCGATCGAGAGTTCGGCCTCGTCCGACAGCAGCGAGAAGTCCGGCGCCGCCGCGGGTGCAAAGCCCTCCTCCGCCGCATTGCGCATCACCGAGCAGGTGCGGGCATGGGCATACTGCACGTAGAAAACGGGGTTGTCCTTGGACTGTTCGGTCACCTTTGCGAAGTCGAAATCGAGCGGCGCCTCGTTCTTGCGGAACAGCATCATGAACCGGACGACGTCCGGACCCACCTCGTCGACCACGTCGCGCAGCGTCACGAATTCGCCCGCCCGCTTCGACATGCGCACGGGCTCTCCCGCCCGGTACAGCTTCACGAGCTGGCACAGCCGGACGATGACATCCACGCTGCCCTTGCCGGCCAAGGCGGCCGCCACCGCCTCGAGGCGCTTGACGTAGCCGCCGTGATCAGCACCCAGCACATAGATCAGCTGCCTGTAGCCACGGCTGATCTTGTTGCGGCTGTAGGCCACGTCGGACGCGAAATAAGTGTAGGAACCGTCGGATTTGAGCAGCGGCCGGTCGATGTCGTCGCCGAATTCGGTGGCGCGGAACAGGGTCTGCTCGCGGTCCTCCCAGTCCTCGGGCACCTCGCCCTTGGGCGGCGGCAGCTTGCCCTGGTAGACATGCCCCCTGGCCCGCAGATCGGCGATCGCACCTGCCACCTCGCCGGAATCATGGAGCGATTTCTCGGAGAAGAAGACTTCCTGCCGGATGTTGAGTTGCGCCAGATCCTCACGGATCAGGGCCATCATCATGTCCATGGTGCGCGACCGCACCAGCGGCAGCCAGTCCGCCTCAGGCATCTGATTGAGGCGTCTGCCATATTCCTCGGCCAGCGCCGTGCCGACGGGCTTCAGATAGGCGCCCGGATAAAGGCCAGCCGGGATCTCGCCGATCTCCTCGCCGAGGGCCTCGCAGTAACGCAGGTATGCGGACCGGGCCAGCACGTCCACCTGGGCGCCGGCATCGTTGATGTAGTATTCGCGGGTGACCTCAAAGCCGCTCTCGACGAGGAGCTGGGCCAGCGCATCACCGAACACCGCGCCCCGCACATGGCCGACGTGGAGCGGTCCCGTGGGATTGGCGGACACATACTCGACATTGGCCATCCTGCCCTGGCCGAGGTTGGAACGGCCATAGCCCTCGCCCAGCGCCAGCACGCTCGCCAGCACCCGCGGCCACACGGCGGGCTTCAGCCTGAGGTTGATGAAGCCCGGACCCGCGATCTCCACCGACGCCACGCCGGGATGATCTGCCAGCTTTGCGGCGATGGCCTCCGCCAGCACGCGCGGCGGCTTGCCGAAGGCCTTGTTCAGAACCATCGCCGCATTGGTGGAAATGTCGCCATGTGACGGGTCGCGCGGCGGCTCGGCCGTTACCCGCGACAAGTCTGGCCGTTCAGCCATGCCCTGCTCTGCCGCGACAGCCGAAACGGCGCCGCCGATTGCAGCGAGAAACTCCGAAAACAGGTTCATGTCGAGTGTTAAACCGTTGAACTCACGCCCTGACCCGCCCCTAGCGGAAAAGCGGATCGAGGTCAAACAGCCTCTTGTGCTGCTCGAGCGCGTAGCGGTCCGTCATGCCGGCGATGAAGTCACACACCTGGCGGGCATAGCGTGCTGTCTCGTCTGGGTGGGCACCCTCCTGCCAGTTCTGCGGCAGAAGCTTGGGATCATTCATGTAGGCATCGAACAGCGCGCGGACGACACGGCGCGCCCTGTCCATGATTTCCTCAATTTTTTCATGACGGTACATGCTTTCGTTGAGAAATAACTGTAGCTTTTGGTTGCTCTCTCCCATCTCTGGGCCGAAACGGACGAGCGGCTCCTCCATCCCGCGCACGGCGGCGACCGACACGGGTTTCAACCGGACCGCGCAAGCGCCGGTCTCCTGGATGACGTCCGTGATCATGGCCGACATGACCCGCCGCACCGTCTCGTGCACGGCGCGGTCATGCTCGAGGTCTGGGTAGAGCCGCAGGACCTCGCCGAGGGCAGCCCCCGCCAGTGGAACATCGCCGAGGTCGATCAGGCCGAAAAGGCCCGCGCGCAGGCCATCGTCAATGTCATGGGCGTTATAGGCGATATCGTCCGAGATCGCCGCCACCTGGGCTTCCGCCGACGCATAGGAGTGGAGTTCCAGGTCATGGTCCGCCACATAGTCGAGGATCGCCTCCGGCAGGCCATGCGCGCGGTAGCGGCCGGCGGGGTCGCCTTCCCGGTTCACCAGCGGACCATTGTGCTTGACCAGACCCTCGAGCGTTTCCCAGGTCAGGTTCAGTCCGTCGAAGGCGGCATAGCGCCGTTCGAGCCGTGTCAGGATGCGGAGCGACTGGGCATTGTGGTCAAAGCCCCCGAACGGCCGCATAAGAAGGTCCAGCTCACGCTCGCCGGCATGGCCGAAGGGCGTATGCCCAAGGTCATGGGCAAGCGCCAGCGCCTCCGCCAGATCTTCGTCGAGGCCCAGTGCCCGGGCGATCGAGCGCGCCACCTGGGCGACCTCGATGGTGTGGGTCAGCCTGGTCCGGAAGTGATCCCCCTCGTGATAGACGAAGACCTGGGTCTTGTGCTTCAGGCGCCGGAATGCCTGGCAATGGATGATCCTGTCCCGGTCACGCGCAAAGGGCGTGCGCGGGCCCGCGTCCTGTTCGGGAAAGACGCGCCCCCGGCTGTCCTCCGGGCGGGAGGCGAAGGCTGCCGTGAACCGTTGCATGGGAGAACCCCCGGGAGAATCCATTGACAAGACGCAAGATCGCAACAACATACACCAGCATGAGCCAGTCAATCACCCTTACCGAACGCGCCGCCGTCCGCATTCGTGACATTCTGGCGCGCGAGCCCGGCAAGACGGCGCTGCGCGTTGCGGTGAACGGTGGCGGATGTTCCGGCTTCCAATATGAATTCGTGCTTGCGGAGGTTCCTTCGGAGGATGACCTCGTGATCGAGCGTGGCGGCGTCCGGGCGCTGGTCGACCCGGTAAGCCAGGGCTTCCTCGCAGGCTCTGAGATCGACTTCGTCGACGACCTCATGGGCCAGTCTTTCCGCATCAGGAACCCCAACGCCACATCGTCCTGCGGCTGCGGCACCAGCTTCTCGATCTGACGGGCTTGCAGGCGCCGCCCGCGCCCGCCATCATGCGCCCATGAAAATCGCCACATGGAACGTCAACTCGATCAAGGCCCGCCTCGAGAATGCTCTGGCCTGGCTGAAACAGGACGATCCGGACATCGCCTGCCTGCAGGAACTGAAGTGCGAGGACCATGCCTTTCCGGCCGCCGCCTTCGAGGAGATGGGCTACAACGTCATCACCCACGGCCAGAAGAGCTACAATGGCGTTGCCATCCTCTCCAAGACGAGGCCGGAGGACGTGCGGCGCGGGCTCGACGGCGAGGAAGAAGATGCTCAGGCGCGCTACATCGAGGCCGTGTTCCCGTCAGCGTCAGGCATGGTGCGGGTGGCCTCGATCTACCTGCCCAACGGAAATCCGGCTGGAACCGATAAATTCACCTACAAGCTGCGCTGGATGGACCGGCTGACGGCCCATGCAAGGAAGCTCCTGACACTCGAGGAGCCGCTGGTGCTGGCGGGCGACTACAACGTGATCCCCACGCCGCTCGATGCGAAGACCCCCGAAGCCTGGACGGGCGATGCGCTGTTCCTGCCCGAGTCGCGCGCCAAGTTCAGAAGCCTTGTGAACCTTGGCTTCACCGACGCCATCCGCCAGGTTCATGGCGATGCGCCGGGGCTTTACACCTTCTGGGACTACCAGGCGGGCGCCTGGCAGAGGAACAACGGCATCCGGATCGACCATGTGCTGCTGTCGCCCCAGGCCGCAGACCGGCTGACGGGCGCACGGATCGAGCGCGAGGTGAGAACGCAGGAGCGGCCCTCAGACCATGTTCCGGTGGTGATCGATCTCCGGGACTGAACCACGGAACGCCCCGGCAGACACAAAAAACGCCCGCGCACCTCTGGAGGAGGCACGCGGGCGCTGAACTGCGGGGCGCGAAAGCTTACTTCGGGGCCTTGATGCCGAAGGCGGCCATGGACGCTTCGAAGGGCTTGAAGGCTTCCTTGGCGGTGTTGACGTAGAGCTCGTTCATCTTCGTCATCTGCGCAACGAAGGCGTCATAGCTCTCCTTGGCGAAGGCCTGCTGGGCTTCCAGCGCCTTTTCCATGGACTTGGCAGCCGTCAGCTTCTCAAAGGCGGCCGAGCCCTTCTCGAAGGACTTGCGGGAGAATTCAGCGGTTTCCTGAGCAATGGTCTGCATGCCCTTGGTCACAGCGGTCGAAGAGGCGACATAGGCCTCGAAACCGTCTTTGCCGAAGGACTGGAACTCTTCAAACGACTTCATCATTGGCGTGTCTCCGTATTGCCGTGTGGTGAATGAAGCTAATATGTGCACTGCAACATAAATGTCAATCGAATTTCGCGTTGCAACAATCTTGCGCTTTGGTATGCACCGAATCCCCGCGGCTTTACTCTCCGCTAACGAAGGCTGTTTCACATGGCGTCGGGATTTGTGAGCGGGGACAAGCCGGATCAGCGGGTTGGCTGGTGCGGCTGCAATATGTTAATGGTCGTTCAACCTCTGAACGGCCACGCAACTTGGAGTGGGCATGTTGAACTTTGGGTTTTCCGGCGGAGAAGTTGCCCGGCGAGCGTGCCGGGTTCTCGCGTCATGCGGTGTGCTGCTGATCGCCCTTGCGGGCGCGATGGGGCTGTTCAGCGCAACGGCGGATGCCAACCCGAAATTCGCGGCCATCACGGTCGATGCCCGCAACGGCAAGGTGTTGTTCGCCTCGCAGCCCGATGCCACGCGGCACCCGGCATCGCTCACCAAGATCATGACGCTCTATGTTCTGTTCCAGGAACTCGACGCCGGCAGGCTGCGCCTCGATTCGCCCATCCGCATGTCGGCGCGGGCGGCGGGCATGGCGCCCTCGAAGCTCGGCGTGAAGCCCGGCCAGTCGATCACCGTCGAGACCGCCATCCGGGCTCTCGTGGTCAAGTCCGCCAATGACGTCGCCGCCGCCGTGGCCGAGAACATCTCAGGCTCGGAGAAGGATTTCGCCCGGCGCATGACCCGCACCGCCCGCGACTTGGGCATGTCGCGCACCACCTTCGCCAATGCCTCGGGCCTGCCCAATCCCAAACAGGTCACAACAGCGCGCGACATGGCGACCCTCGGTCTGCGCGTGATGCGCGACTTTCCGAAATATTACCCCTATTTCCGCACCCGCAGCTTCGTCTACCAGGGCCGCACCATCAGTGGCCACAACCGGCTGCTGGGCAGCTATGACGGAACAGACGGTATCAAGACCGGCTACATCAATGCGTCCGGCTTCAATCTGGTCACCTCCGCGCGCCGGGGCGACAAGCGCCTCGTTGGCGTCGTCCTCGGCGGCCGCACCGCTGCCCGCCGCGACGCCTACATGAAGGACATGCTGACCGGCAACTTCAAGAAGGCCCGCAACGGACAGACCATCGCCGCCCTTGCCGGTTCATCGCGCGGTGCGGTTGCCACGAACGAGACGGGAGATGCGCCCGCCAAGGCCTCCACCAAGAAAGAACGCAAGGAAGCCGCCACCAAGCGCCAGAAGAAGGCACCGGCGGAAAAGGCGGAGACCGCGGCCGAGCCCGTGGAACAGGGCGACGCGCAGGACGGTCTCGCGGAACTCGCCGCCCAGGCATCCGCCGAGGGGACCACAACACCCGGCGTCGAGGTCGTGCCGCCGCCCGCCTCTGCGGAAAAGACCCCCGCCGAGCAGCTGGCCGACAAGTCGCATGTCGCCTCGATCTCCGCGGCGCCGGATGCGGGCTGGATCATCAATCTCGGCGACTACGCAACCAAGAACGATGCGCAGGCCATACTGCAGAAGCTGCGCCAGCGCGCGCCCGACATGATGGACGGCAAGACGGCGCAGACGGTGATGGTCGAAAAGTCCGGCGTCATCACCTATCGCGCCCGCTTCATCGGTTTCGACCAGAAAGCGGCGGCCGCTGCCTGCAACGCCATCCGCAAGCAGAAGGCCCCCTGCCAGCCTCAGGCGCCGTCCTGAAGCAATAATTCCTTCGCCTCGTTGATCTTGGCCGCCAGGTAGTCTGACCCGCCGAGATCGGGATGCGCCGTCTTCATCAGGCGGCGGTGGGCGGAGCGCACATCTCCCGGAGAAGCGCCGTCCTTGAGGCCGAGGATGGCCAGCGCCTCCGCCCTGGTCATGCGCGGAGAAGGTCCAGGCGGCCTGGCACCCGCGGCGGCATTCCACATGTCGCGCCATTCCGGGTGGGTGCGCTCGATCCAGGCCTCCAGCAGCGCCCTGCTCTGGTCCGGCGTTCCGGCAGCTTCGGCATGCAGCCGCTGCGTCTCGGCAAGCGTCAGGCTGGACAGCCGGCGCCCCCTGTAGGCACCCGCCCGCACTTCACCATCCATGCGGCCGGTATCGTGCTCGAGTTCCATGGCCAGCAGGCTGGTCGCCACACGCGACATCTGCCCCGGCGTCTTGCGCGCCCAGGGCATGCCGTTGGGAAACACCATCTGCTGCCCCATGAGGCCGAGGCCCAAAAGGAACAGAGGCATGGCCAGGTTGATCTGGCCCTTCAGCGCAAGAAGCCCCGAGAAGGCGATGACGGCACCGCCCGCCACCTTGCGGATGAGCCCGCGCACCTTGGCCGGCTGGGCATTGGCGAAGGCCTTGATCAGCCACCAGCCGCCCACCACCACCACGAGACCGATGATGAAACTGGTCATCCGCCGCCCTTCACTTCATCTGCTTCAGCAGGAGCGCCGCGGCACCGCCACGCTCGGCCGAATGGTTTGACAGCGCCTTGTAGCCTCCCGCCGCATAAACGGCGACCGCTGTCAGCAATTCACGCAGCACCTGCGCGGAATCCTGCCCAAAGCGGAAATAGGCGCCCCGCGTCAGCCGCGCGATTTCGCGGAAGCCCGCCTCTGCCTGGGGATCGCCGCCCTCCTGGAACATGAAGACGGGAACGCCCATCAGCCCGATCTCGCCCGCGACGGCTGCCAGATGGTCAACCGGCTCCTCCATGGCATCGCCGATATACACGCAGGCATTGACCTTGCCTGCCGCCGCCTCGCTTTTCAGATGTTTCAGCACGCGAAGGATCTGCGTGCGCCCGCCCATGCAGCGGATGCCCGACATGAGGCGCGACAGCGATTGCGTGTCAGGGCTCCATTTCGAGGCGCGGCATTCGCCGTTCCCCCTGAAAAAGACCAGTTGCACGTCCAGCCCGTTCAGCTTGCCCGCTTCCCTGAACATGTCGGCCTGGATCGACAGCGCGTGGTCCCAGCTGTGTTCACGGCTCAAGGTTGCGTCCATGGCCAGCACCAGCCGCCCGCGCCCGTCCTTCCCGGCGGGGGCAGGCGCCTGGCGGACACGCTCCAGAAAGGCCTCAACATCACTTTCTGGGGCCGGTACACCGGCATCGGCATGGCGCTTGATGCTGGACATGGGCGTCAGGGGCAGTCCGCGGCCTCGAGCATCTTGAGGTCCGTCAGCGTTCCGCCCAGCGCGAATTCGCCGTAGTCGAGCACCAGCCCGGTGGCCACACCATTCTCATGAAGATCGAAGTTCACCTGATATTCCGGGGTTTCGGAATTGCCGTCGAGCGCGAAATAGCTCACCGTCATGGGCCATGCGCTGACGGCCTCCAGCGCCTTGGCGGCCGGGTTGCCAGCATCACGCACGAGGCTGTGCGCCGGCTTCGCCTTGCCCACGAAGGTGATGACCCGGTAGGACTTGCCCTCATCGGAGCCGTCGAAGATGACGCTCGAATCGCGCCCGCCCCCGGCCTCTCCCAGCGCCATCAGGCGCAGCTGGTGCTGCATCGGCAGCAGCGTTCCGGCAGGTATGGTGAAGGCCTCGCCCGGCTTTGAGGATATGGAGCCCTCGCCCGCGGCCTCTGGCGTGGACCGGGTCATCTTGACGCGGTGGTCGTCTCGTACCGTGCCGTCGATGCGCTCGGTGATCTGGTGCTGGAAGTCCAGCGCGCCCGGCCCTTCATAAGAGGTGGTCATGGTGTCGATCAGCGTTGCCGCGCCCTCCTTTGGCCGATAGCGGGCGGCCATGCGGAAGCTGACAGTAAAGCCGTCACAGGAGGATCCCTCGATCTCGAAGGCCAGCCGCCCGCTTGCGGACTGGAGCGTGGCGCCCTCATTGGCGCGCAACAGGCTCAGGTCATAGATCGCGCGGTGGGGCGCAATTGCGGGCGCGGCGGCGGCGGGAGCGGCCAGCATCAGGACGGCGAACAGGCAGAGCGTTGTTTTCAACCTTGAAACTCCTCGGTCACGGTGGTCCAATGCGGGTCCTCCGTACAGCTTAACATAATCATCGGAAATCAAGAGGCAATGATGGCGGCAGCAGGGCCGGACACCCCACGTATTCTGGTTACCCGGAAAATGATGCCCGACGCCGAGCGGCGAATCGCATCCCTGTTCCGTGCAACACTCAACCCCGACGACAGGGCGATGACCCCCGCCGAGATCCTGGATCAGGCCCGGTACCATGACGGCATCCTGCTCACCTCCTTCGACAAGCTCGGGCCGGATTTCATCCCATCGCTTCCGGACTCGATCCGCATCATCGCCACGCATTCGGTGGGCTACGACCACCTGTCGATTCCGCAGGCGAAGGCCAAGGGCATCGCCGTCACCAACACGCCGGGCGTGCTGACGGATGCGACGGCGGATATTGCCCTCCTCCTGATCCTGGGCGCCGCCCGCGGCGCCTCCTGGGGCGACCGCATGGTGCGGGAGAACCGCTGGGGCGAAACGACGCTCGTATCTCCGCTCGGGCATGACGTGTCGGGCAAGCGCCTGGGCATTCTCGGCATGGGCCGCATCGGACAGGCGGTGGCGAGGCGCGCCGCAGCCTTCGGCATGGAGATCCACTATCACTCACGCAAGCCCGTGGACGGAGGACTGGCCCCGGGTGCGCGCTACCATGCCCGCTTCGAGGACATGCTTCCCCACAGCGATTTCCTGTCGATCAACTGCGCCTCAACGCCTGAGACACGCGGCATGGTGAATGCCACAGCGCTCGCGCTGCTGCCCGAGGGCGCCATTGTGGTGAATACCGCGCGCGGCGACATCGTGGACGACGATGCGCTGATCGGCGCGCTCGCCTCCGGCAGGCTGGCGGCCGCTGGGCTTGACGTGTTCAAGGGCGAGCCGAAGATCGACCCGCGCTACCGCGGCCTCGACAACGTCTTCCTGCTGCCCCATATCGGCAGCGCGACGCCCGGCACCCGCAGCGCCATGGCCCACAAATGCATCGACAATCTCGCGCAATTCTTCCGGGGCGAGCGCCCCGCCGACCTTCTGACAGGAGACTGATATGGGACAGATCGACAAGCGCCTCGCCGAACTCGGCATCAACCTGCCCGAGGCGGCGAAGCCACTCGCCAACTACGTGCCATGGGTGCGCACGGGGAACCTCGTGTTCATCTCCGGCCAGGGTCCGATCGAGGGCGGCAAGGTGCTGTATCCGGGTACGCTTGGCAAGGATGTCTCGCTCGAGGACGGCGCCAAATCCGCCAGGCTGTGCGCCATCAATGTGCTGGCGCAGATCAAGGATGCCGTGGGCGGCGATCTCGACAAGGTGAAGCGCGTGGTCAAGCTGTTGGGCTTCGTCAACGCCACGGCGGACTTCAAGGATCACCCCAAGGTCATCAACGGCGCATCCGACCTGATGGTTGAGGTGTTCGGTGACAAGGGCCGCCATGCCCGCTCCGCGGTCGCCTCGCCATCGCTTCCGATGGGCATCTCGACCGAGGTCGAAGCCATTGTCGAGGTCGAATGACGGAGCGCACGGCCTTCATCACCGCGCGTCCCATCGCGCACCGCGGATTGCACGACCTCTCGCGCGGGATCGTGGAGAACACCGCCTCCGCCTTCGCGGGCGCCATTGCCGGCGGCTACGCCATCGAATGCGACCTGCAGCTGACGCGTGATGGCGAGGCCGTGGTGTTCCACGACGACCACCTCGAGCGCCTCACCGAAGGCCGTGGCATGGTGAAGGACCTCACGGTGGCAGACATGAAGGGGCTCGCCATCCGGCGTTCGCTGGACCGCGTGCAGACCCTTGGCGAGCTTCTCGCACAGGTGCAGGGACAGGTGCCGCTCGTCATCGAGATCAAGTCCCACTGGGACGGCGACCAGCGCCTTGCCGCGCGCACACTTGAGGTTCTCGAAAACTATCGCGGTCCCCATTGCCTGATGTCCTTCGATCCGGACGTGGTCGAGGCCCTGCGCCGGATGTCGCCCGGGACGATCCGCGGCATCGTGGCGGAGCGTGCCTTCGATTCCTACTACGACGCGCTTCCCTTCAGGACCCAGATGGAGCTTCGCTGTTTCTCGCATATCAGCCGCACGCAGCCTGACTTCGTGTCGTTCTATTTCAGTGACCTTCCATGGGCTCCGGTCACGGCGCTTCGGGCGACGGGCATGCCGGTGATCAGCTGGACGATCCGCTCTGCCGGCGAGGCATGGACGGCGCTGCGGCATTCCGACCAGGTAACCTTCGAGGGGTTTGCCGCCTGAGATGCTCAAAGCGGTTCCCAGTGCCCTGTCGATCCCCCGCGCGGACTGGGACCGCCTGGCCAATCCGCCGGGTGAGGAATTCAATCCGCTCGTCTCGCACGACTTCTTCCGCTGCCTCGAGGAGGCGGGCTGCGCGGTAGCGCAAACCGGATGGGCGCCGCGCCACCTGGTGATGGAGGACGGCCAGGGCAGGATCACCGGCATCGTGCCGTGCTACAAGAAGCGCCACTCCTACGGCGAATACGTGTTCGACCATGGCTGGGCGGATGCCTATGAGCGCGCCGGCGGGCGCTACTACCCGAAGCTGCAGGTCTCCGTCCCCTTCTCGCCCGTGACCGGCCCTCGCCTGCTCGCGGCCAGCGAGGAGGAACGCCGTGACCTCGCTTCCGGATTGATCGCGCTCTCGACGGAGGAGAAGGCCTCCTCCGTGCACATCACCTTCCTGCCGGAGCGTGATTGGGCCGCACTCGGCGGCCATCTCTGGCTGCAGCGCACCGACATTCAGTTCCACTGGGCCAATGCGGGATACGCGCAGTTTGACGGCTTCCTCGCATCACTCTCCTCCCAGAAGCGAAAGAACATCCGCAAGGAGCGCGCCTCGATCAGCAAGGCCGGCATCACCATGCATGCGCTGACCGGCACGGACATCGCGGAACGGCACTGGGACGCCTTCTACGACTTCTACGTCGACACCGGCAGCCGCAAGTGGGGCACACCCTATTTGAACCGGGAGTTCTTCAGCCTCATCGGCCAGGCCATGGCGGAGCATGTCCTGCTGGTCATGGCTGAGCGCGCGGGAAAGCTCATCGCGGGGGCGCTCAACTTCATCGGGTCGCACGCGCTTTACGGCCGCAACTGGGGCGCGCTCGAATACCACGACAATCTGCATTTCGAGACCTGCTACTACCAGGCTATCGACTTCGCCATCGCACGCAAGCTGGCGCGCGTGGAAGCAGGCGCGCAAGGCGCGCACAAGCTGGCGCGCGGCTATCTTCCGCAGAAAACATACAGCCTGCATTACCTTGCCCACCCCGGACTGCAGCGCGCGGTGGCGAGCTATCTCGAGTCGGAGCGCCGCGGCGTGGAGCAGGAACAACAGGCCCTTGCGAGCCATTCGCCGTTCCGGCAGGAACAGGACTTCTGAGGGAGAAGCCACATGAGCTACGACACCAACAACGTCTTCGCGAAAATCCTGCGCGGCGAGATCCCTTGCCACAAGGTGCATGAAGACGCGCATACGCTGGCCTTCATGGACGTGATGCCGCAGGCGGATGGGCACACGCTGGTGATCCCGAAGCAGCCTTCGCGCAACCTGCTCGACGCCGATGCCGCAGCACTGGGCCCGCTCATGGCCTCGGTGCAGAAGGTCGCCAAGGCTGTTCGCCAGGCGTTCGGGGCGGAGGGCATCCTGATCCAGCAATTCAATGAGGGGGCGGCGGGCCAGACGGTGTTTCACCTGCACGTCCACATCCTGCCGCGCACTGCGGGCGTTCCGCTGCGGCCGCATTCCGGCAAGATGGCGGACAACCAATTGCTGGCCCGCCATGCGGAGATGATCCGGGCCGCGCTCGAGGCTTGATCGAAATCAAGGATGGCCCCTCACGGTTCTGGCTAGTCTCGCCTCAACACCAGGAGAGATCCATGAATCACAAGCACCGCAAGATTCTGCACAGCCTCTTCAGCCACCCCATGCCCAGTAACATCCACCTGCATGAGGTGGAGCCCGTCTTCCGGGAGCTCGGCGCGGAGCTGAGCCATTCGGGACACGGCCGCCTGATGGTCAACATGAACGGCCATACGGCCACCTTCCACGGCGCCGACCACGGCCTGTCGAAGGACGAAGTGCACAACATGAAGAAGTTCATCGAAACCTGCGGCGTCGAGCCCGGCCGCGATTATCCCCTGTAAACGATTACGTTGCGTTGTTCCTCCCGAAACTGAGGGCCGGTTCGCCGGCCCCCTTTTTTTGCGGGATCACACAGTCGGCCAGACCGCGAAGTCCTTCCAATCACCCGCCGGATGAGGCTCCTGGCGCAGGCCGCGCACCAGCGACAGGCGGGGGCCGCGATGACAGGCGACGATCATGCTCGCCACGTCTTCCTCCTCGCCCGCGAACACAGTCTCGACCGAGCCGTCGCTGCGATTCCTCACCCAGCCGGTGAGGCCACGCGACCTCGCCTCGCGCTCCACGAAGGCACGGTAGCCCACACCCTGCACCCTGCCCTCCACGATCACATGGACGGCGGTTCGGCTCACGCGAATTCCATGATCACTGCATCGACCTGCAGACTGTCACCCTGCTTGGCGTTGATCGCCTTGACCGTCACGTCGCGCTCGGCGCGCAGGATGTTCTCCATCTTCATCGCCTCGACGATGGCAAGCGGCTCGCCCGCCTTCACCTCCTGGCCAACCACCGCCGGAATGGCGATCACCAGGCCCGGCATGGGGCACAGGAGCTTCTTCGAGGTGTCGGCAGCCACCTTCTCCGGCATGAGCTTTGCCAGTTCCGCTTCGCGCCCCGTGTAGACCTGGGCATCAAGCACCACGCCGCGATAGGACAGGCGGTAGCCGTTGAGGATGCGCTTGACCTGAACGGTGACGGCGCCCTGACCCAGATCGGCGGTAAAGACTGGCTGGCCCGGCACCCAGCCCGACTGATCGGCGAGCGCATCGGTTTCAGCCGACACCGTCACGGGCACCCATTCCCGGCCCAGCTTCACGATGCGGCTGGTGGCTAACTTGACGCCGTTTCCGCTCATCTGGCCGTTGATCAGGCGTTTCCTGCGGTTCTCGATGTGGTCGAGCAGGCTCGCCACCCTTGCCAGCGTCTCCCGGATCTCTGCCGTCACCTCATGGCCGGTGAAGCCGCCGGGGAACTCCTCGGCGATGAAGCCGGTCGACAGCGCGCCGGACTGCCAGCGCGGGTTCTCCATGATGGCCGAGAGGAACGCCACATTGTGCTGGATGCCCTCGATGTAGAAGGCGTCAAGCGCGCCAGCCATGGCGGTGATGGCCTGGGCGCGATCCGGCGCATGGGTGCAGAGCTTGGCGATCATCGGGTCGTAGTAGATCGAGATCTCGCCACCCTCGTAGACGCCGGTGTCGTTCCTGACGGTGATGCCGTTGGCGGATTTCTCAGCAGGAGGGCGGTACTTCACAAGCCGCCCGGTGGAGGGAAGGAAGTTGCGGTATGGGTCTTCCGCATAGATGCGGCTTTCCACCGCCCAGCCCTTCAGTGTCACGTCCTTCTGGCGGATCATGAGTTCTTCGCCCGCGGCGACGCGGATCATCTGCTCCACGAGATCGATGCCGGTGACGAGTTCCGTGACCGGATGCTCCACCTGAAGGCGCGTGTTCATTTCGAGGAAGAAGAAGGAGCGGTCCTGCCCCGCGACGAACTCAACCGTTCCGGCAGAATCATAGTTCACCGCCTTGGCCAGCGCCACGGCCTGCTCGCCCATGGCCTTGCGCGTCTTCTCGTCGAGGAGTGGCGAGGGTGCTTCCTCGATGACCTTCTGGTTGCGGCGCTGGATCGAGCATTCGCGCTCGCCCAGGTAGATCACGTTGCCGTGCTTGTCGCCCAGCACCTGGATTTCGATGTGGCGCGGGTTGACGATGAATTTCTCGATGAAGACCCGGTCGTCGCCGAAGGAGGACTTGGCCTCGGACTTTGCACGGGTGAAGCCCTCCTTCACCTCCGCTTCCGAATGAGCAATCCGCATGCCCTTGCCGCCGCCGCCCGCGGAGGCCTTGATCATGACCGGATCGCCGATTTGGGCCGCGATCTTCACCGCCTCATCGGCATCATCGATGATTCCCATGTAGCCGTGAACGGTCGACACGCTGGCGGCGGCAGCGGCCTTCTTCGATTCGATCTTGTCGCCCATCGCATCGATGGCTTGCGGATTGGGGCCGATGAAGGTGATGCCCGCCGCGGCAAGCGCCTTGGGGAAGGCGGAGCGCTCGGACAGAAAGCCATAGCCCGGGTGCACCGCCTCTGCCCCGGTCTTCAGGCAGGCCTCCACGATCCTGTCGATCACCAGATAGGATTGGGCAGCAGGCGCCGGGCCGATATGCACCTTCTCATCCGCCATCTCGACGTGCAGCGCCCGCGCATCGGCGTCCGAATAGACGGCGACCGTCCTGATCCCCATCCTGGCTGCCGTCTTGATCACGCGGCAGGCAATCTCGCCACGGTTGGCGATCAAAATCTTCTTGAACATGGTGCCCCGAATTTCCGTTTCAGTGCGCGGTTCTAGACCGAACCGGCCGCCCCGGCAATCACACCAAAGGTGAGACACCCGAAGGCTTTCGCCCAAATCTTTCCCCCACCATCGCCTTCACTTGGGCTATAGGCGGGACCCATGAGCGAGCCCAATGACATCATCTATGGCGTCCACCCCGTGGCGGAGGCCCTGAAGAACCCGCGGCGCAAGATCTATTCGCTGAAGGCCTCGAAGAACGCCGCAGACCGGCTGGCAGCCGAAATCGCGGCGCGGGGCATTATCCCTGAGATCATTCATCCCAATGTGCTGGACAAGCGCCTGGGCGAGGACGCCGTGCACCAGGGCCTGCTGATCGAGGCCAAACCCCTCGACCAGCCCCGCCTCGACCAGATCGAGAAATCGGGCATCGTGGTCCTCCTCGACCAGGTGACCGACCCGCATAATGTGGGCGCCATCCTCCGCACCTGTGCGGCCTTCAACGTGACAGCGCTCGTCGCCACGTCCCGCCACAGCCCGGAGGCCTCCGCCGTTCTGTTCAAATCCGCCTCGGGCGCCTATGAGCACGTGCCCTTCGTCAAGGTCACAAATCTTGCCCGCGCCATGGCGGAACTCAAGAACGATGGCTTCCGCATCCTGGGGCTGGACAGCGATGCCCCGGAGGATATCTCCGCCATGGACCGCACGCCCCCCGTGGCCATCGTGCTCGGCGCTGAGGGCAAGGGCCTGCGCCAACTCACCCGCGACAGCTGCGACCACCTCGTCCGCCTGGACATGAACGGCCCCATCCGCAGCCTCAACGTCTCCAACGCCTGCGCCGTCACCCTCTACGCCCTCACCCGCTGACCGCTTGCGGATCAG
>CAIYXE010000226.1 GCA_903930095.1 uncultured Hyphomicrobiales bacterium | reverse complement strand
TCGGCGGCAATGCTGCGCAGGCGGGCAGCCAGGGAAGATGGCGCTTGTGCGGCGGACCCCCGATGGGAGAAGCGCGGCGGGAGTGCGGCAAGGCGAAGCCTTCGCGAGTCATCAGCGGGTTTCAGGGAGAGTTCGCGTGCGAGGGCCCGCTCCAGCGCGCGGTAGGTGGCGAGTGCGGCGGGCCTGTTGCCGAGCAGGAGATGGGCGCGCATCACCTCCTGGTGGGCTTCCTCCAGCAGGGGTTCGGATTCAGCGAGCGCCTGACCGCGGCGCACCACCTCCGCCCAGTCACCCTGATCACGCGCGGAGCGCAGGCCGATGAGATTGAGGTCCGTCCGCAGTGCTGCGTAATAGGCGCGGCGGCCGAGGCACCATTCATCCGCATCGCCGGCCATGAATTCTCCGGTGCAGAGGGCTTCGGCACGCGCCACGGCCAGGCCGCGCTCAACACCCTCCGCACGCCGCGCCTCCGCCACGGTGCGTTCGAAGACGACCGCATCGGCGCGGTCACGGGCGGCAGCAGAGAGGCTCACGCGGCCTCCTTCGGTGATCAGCCATGCGGCCAGGCCCGCGGCATTCAATGACGACTTGAGCCGCCAGAGGGCAGTTGCCATGGCCTTGCGGCCGGCTTCAGGTTCATACTCCGGCCAGAGGGTTTCCGTCAGGGTTTCACGGCAGATACCGCGCGGTGGGCCGAGGGCGATCATCGCCAGGAGGCGTTGGGTTTTCCGGCCGCTGACCTCAGCCACCACGCCATCCACCCCGCGGAGCAGTAGGCCACCAAACATCGTCAACGCCGGAAAAAGTGCGGCCACGAGTAATCTCCTACTCTGTCGGCTACGCTTGGTATCTCCAGTACCAGCGCAAAATCTAGACGCACTCAGGCAATCGTCCGTTGCCTTTTCTTGACTGTCACTATGACCGATATCCGGGTTTGAGGCAATTCACTTTACGGGTTACGGCATGTGTGTTGCGGGAGAGCCCGTCAGCGCAGGTGTTGGCGGATCAGGCCGCCAGGGCCTGCTTCAGGTCGCCCATCAGGTCGCCGGTATCCTCGAGGCCTACGGAGAGACGCAGCATGCCGTCGGTGATGCCCATCATGGCGCGGGCCTCGGCGCCGATGTTGCGGTGGGTGGTGGAGGCCGGATGCGTCATCAGCGACTTGGCGTCGCCCAGATTGTTGGAGATGTCGATGATCCCTAAGTGGCGGAGCGCGTTGAAGGCCTTTTGCTTGCCGCCCGCCACCTCGAACGTGACCATGGTGCCGCCGAGCGTCATCTGCTTGCGCGAGAGCGCCACCTGCGGATGCGAGTCCAGATGCGGATAGAGGACGCGGGTGACCCCCGGCATGGCCGCGAGCGCCTCGGCGATCACCTGGGCGGAGCGGCTCTGCGCCTCGACCCGCAGCTTCATGGTCTCGAGGCCCTTCAGCAGGACCCAGGCGTTGAACGGCGAGATCGACGGGCCGGTGTGGCGGAGGAAGGGCTTCAGCATTTCCTCCTTGAATTTGCGGGTGGACATGATGGCGCCGCCCAGAACCCGGCCCTGCCCGTCCATGTGCTTGGTGCCGGAATAGACGACGACATCTGCCCCGTAGGTGAGCGGGCGCTGCAGGATGGGAGTGGCGAAGATGTTGTCCACCACCACGGTGGCGCCCTTGGCCCTTGCGATGCCGCAGACCGCCTCAAGGTCGATCACCTCGAGGGTGGGGTTGGACGGCGTTTCGAGGAAGACGCAACTCGTCTCGCTGGTGATGGCCTCGCGCCAGGCGGCAAGGTCGCTGCCGTCCACCAGCGTGGTGCGGATGCCAAAGCGCGGCAGGATCGAGGTCACCACCTGGTAGCAGGAGCCGAACAGCGCCCGGGACGCCACGAGATGGTCTCCCGCCTTCAGCTGGCAGGCAAGTGCTCCGAAGACCGAGGCCATGCCGGAGGCCAGCGCATAGCAGGCCTCCGCCCCCTCGAGCAGGGCGAGGCGCTGCTCGAACATGGTGACGGTGGGGTTGCCGTAGCGGCCATAGACATAGCCGTCATCTTCGCCTGCGAAGCGGCGCTCCGCGGTTTCAGGCTCGTCATAGACGAAACCGGAATTGAGAAAGAGCGCTTCCGACGTTTCGCCGTGGGGAGAGCGGTCCAGCCCGCCGCGGACGAGCTTGGTGGCGTCACCCCAGGTGCGCGGGTCGGACTTGTGCTTCTTCATCGTCTCCGTCTCAACTCTGGACCCAGGGAAGGCCAGCCGCCTTCCAGCCGCCCAGCGTGCCGCGATGGCCCGTGGCGTCCTTGTCGCCCTCGAAGCCTTCCGCCACGTTCCAGGCATTGCCGAAGCCGGCCTGTGTCAGCACCGAGGCGGCCGAGGCCGAACGCGCGCCGGAACGGCAGATGCAAAGGATCTCCGTATCCTTCGGCAGGCCCATCTGCTCGATCTCGGCCACGAAATTGCCGTTTACCTGCATGGATGGAAACACCTGCCAGGACAGCCTGATCAACCGCTCGACGGCAGGCACGCCGACGAACACCCATTCAGGCTGGGTGCGCACGTCGATCAGAACGGCGGAGGGATTGTTCTTGAGCCGCTGAAAGGCCTCGGCCGGGGAAATGTCACCCTGATGCATGGAACGATCCGTTCGTTGTTTCGAACGATTTAGTCCAAACGGAATTTCACTGCAAAGGAATTTGGCCGCTGGACCGGTGGGACGTGAATGGCTGGTGCAAGCCCGTGAGGCGGTTTGGCGCTTTCGGGGGAAGCATGCAAACTGATAGAAGAATCGCTCTTGCCATGCGGCCCTTATCACTCCCCCTCCCCCTTTGTGGGGAGGGGAAGGGGTGGGGGTCGTGCTGCGGGGTGGGTGCTGGTGCGCAAGGCTCCGGCATCACCCCAACCCCTGCCCCTCCCCACAAGGGGGAGGGGAAACTGATTGAACCTCCGGAGCCTTCCCATGTCCAAGTCCCTGCCCGCCCGCGCCGACGTCGTCATCATTGGCGGCGGCATCGTTGGTTGCTCGATCGCCTATCACCTGACGAAGGAGGGCATCACGGATGTGGTGCTGCTGGAGAGGAAGCAGCTGACATCCGGAACGACATGGCATGCGGCGGGCCTGGTGGGCCAGCTGCGCGCCACGCGCAACCTGACCGAGCTTGCGAAATACACCACCACGCTGTTCGAGGGGCTGGAAAAGGAGACCGGACAGGCCACGGGCTTCAAGCAGAACGGCTCGATCTCCATCGCGCTGACCGATGGCCGCCTTGAGGAGCTGATGCGCGGCGCCTCCATGGCCAAGAACTTCGGCCTCGACGTGCAGGTGATCTCGACCGGTGAAATCAAGGAGCGGCTGCCGCATTACAACATGGAGAACGTCAAGGGTGGCGTGTTCCTGCCCAAGGATGGCCAGGTGAACCCCATCGACGTGACCCAGGCGCTGGCATCGGGTGCGCGCTCACGCGGGGCGAAGGTCATCGAGAACGTCAAGGTGACCAAGGTGCTGGTGAAGGACGGCAAGGCCTATGGGGTGGAAACGGCGGATGGCACCATCCTCGCCGACAAGGTGGTGGTGGCATCCGGCATGTGGTCGCGCGATCTCGGGCGCTCCATCGGCGTCAACATTCCGCTCCATGCCTGCGAGCATTTCTACATCGTGTCGGAACCCATCGGCGAGCTGCCGCGCAACATGCCGGTGGTGCGCGTGCCGGATGAATGCACCTACTACAAGGAAGACGCGGGCAAGCTGATGGTGGGCGCCTTCGAGCCCAAGGCCAAGCCCTGGGGCGGCGGCGGCATCGACGAGGAACATGCCTTCGTGACGCTGCCTGAGGACATGGACCATTTCGAGCCGATCCTGGCCCATGCCATCAACCGCGTGCCGCTGCTGGAGACGGCGGGCATCCAGCTGTTCTTCAACGGACCTGAGAGCTTCACGCCGGACGTGAAATATTACCTGGGCGAAGCGCCGGAGGTGAAGAACGTCTATGTGGCGGCGGGCTTCAACTCCATCGGCATCCAGTCATCCGGCGGCGCGGGGCTGGTGCTGTCCAAGTGGATCAAGAACGGCCACCCGCCGATGGACGTGACGGGCATGGACATCCGCCGCATCCATCCGTTCCAGTCGGTGAAGAGCTATGTGCGCGAGCGCGTCTCCGAGTCGCTCGGGCTGCTCTATGCGATGCACTGGCCCTACCGGCAGGCGGAAACGGCGCGCGGGGTGAGGCGTTCGCCGCTCTACACTTACGAGAAGGAGCTGGGCGCGGTCTTCGGCGAGGTGAATGGCTGGGAACGTCCCAACTGGTATGCGCGCGGCGGGGTGAAGCCCGAATATGAATATTCCTATGGCCGCCAGAACTGGTTTCCCTGCGCGGATTACGAGGCAAAGCAGCTGATGAGCAACTGCGCCTTCTTCGACCAGTCGAGCTTTGCCAAATATTCGGTGGAAGGCCGCGATGCGTGCAAGGTGCTGAACCGCGTCTCGGCGGCCAATGTGGATGTTGAGCCGGGCCGCGTGGTTTATACCCAGTGGCTGAACGAGCGCGGCGGCATCGAGGCCGATCTGACGGTGACACGGCTTGGCGAGGACCGCTTCCTCGTGGTGACGGGTGCCGCCCCGCAGACGCGCGACATGGCATGGCTGAAGCGCCACACGCCGCCGGATGCGCATTGCGTGGCAACCGACATCACCTCCGGCCTGCCGATGATCGCGGTGATGGGTCCGAAGTCGCGCGCGCTGCTGGAGAAGCTCTCGGGCGCGGATCTTTCCAATGCCGCCTTCCCCTTCGGCACCTCGCAGGAGATCGAGATCGGCCATGCGCGGGTGCGCGCCAGCCGCATCACCTATGTGGGCGAGCTCGGCTGGGAGCTCTATATCCCCACGGAATTCACGGCGCATGTGTTCGAAACGCTTGCGGCGGCTGGCAAGGAGTTCGGCCTGACGCCCGCCGGCATGCACACCATGAACAACTGCCGCACCGAAAAAGCCTACCGCCACTGGGGCCATGACATTGCGGATGAGGACACCCCGGTCGAGGCGGGCCTAGGCTTTGCCGTCGCGTGGGACAAGGCCGGCGGATTCATCGGGCGGGACGCGCTCATGAAGCAGAAGGCGCTGCCCGTGCAACCCAAGCGCTTCGTGTGCCTGGCGCTTGAAGACAATTCGGACAAGGCCCCGATGATCTACCACGAGGAGCCGATCTACCGGAACGGCGTGATCGTCGGCTCCACCACGTCAGGCGCCTTCGGGCACCGCGTGAACCTGTCGCTGGGGCTCGGCTATGTGCACAACAAGGACGGCGTCACGAAGGAGTGGATCGAGAGCGGCACATGGGAAGTGGAACTGGCGTGGAAGCGCCACGCAGCCAAGGTGCAGCTCCAGTCCTTCTATGACCCAAAGGGAGAGCGCATCAAGGCGTGAGTGTCATCGGTCGCTCTCGACCGAGAAATCACGCCGCGCCGCGAAGAGCGAGATCGAAAACCCGGCGATGACGTCGATGAGCGTCATCAGGGTGAGCAGGAAGAATGTGGCGGTTCCCGCGGACTCGACGAGGAGGAAGCACACCAGCGCCACGGCGAAGGTGGCGGTGGAGAGAATGTGGTCCAGGATGCTGGCGCGGCCGGGACGGGCGGCCTTCAGCATTTCGAGGAACAGGGCGATGAGGCCCGCGATGATGAAGAAGTCCCCTCCCCTGAGCGTCATCTCCGCGCCGGACGCGAGCGTCATGGAATAGGCATCGCCGTCGATCAGCATGCCGCCGCCGGGGGCCACCAGCAGGTAGGCGGCGATCACGATGGCGAGGATGGGGAAGGAAATGATATAAGGCATGGCACGCTCTCCGGTGAGGCCTTGACCATGCCGGAGTTCCGCGATTCCCGCAAAGGCGGGTTGAGATAAAGTCAGAACGAATTGTTCTTTTTAACGAACGACTCCTGGACTATATTCAGCGTTGAACAAGAGCACGGAGGCCAGCATGGCACTGCAAATCGGCGATATCGCACCTGACTTCGAGGCGGACACCACGGAAGGCTGGATCCGCTTTCACGACTACATCGAGGGGGCCTGGGCGGTGTTCTTCTCGCACCCCAAGGATTTCACGCCCGTCTGCACGACCGAGCTCGGCTCCGTCGCCAAGATGAAGCATGATTTCGACAAGCGCGGCGTGAAGGTGATCGGCATCTCGGTCGACCCGGTCGAGGCGCACCAGCGCTGGAAGCAGGACATCAAGGATGTGACGGGTGCTTCCGTGAACTATCCGATGATCGGCGACGAGGACCTGTCGGTGGCCAAGCTCTATGGCATGATCCACCCCAATGCGTCTGGCAATGCGGGCAGCCGCACGGCCGCGGACAATGCGACGGTGAGGAACGTGTTCATCATCGGGCCAGACAAGAAGATCAAATTCATCGTCGCCTACCCGATGAGCACGGGGCGGAACTTCAACGAGATCATCCGCGTGGTGGACTCGCTTCAACTCACCGCCACGAAGTCCGTGGCGACCCCCGCCGACTGGAAGCAGGGCGAAGACGTGATCATCCTCGCCTCCGTCTCGGATGATGCCGCGAAGGAGAAGTTCCCCGGCGGCTGGAAGACGCTGAAGCCCTACCTGCGCATGGTGCCGCAGCCAAAGTAACCGATATGGTCAGGCGCCGCGCTCGTTCATGAGCATGGCGCCGATCTCGGCTTCGGCAACCTTCTTGCCGTCCACCATGGCTTCCGCCCAGTATTTCCACACTGGCGGGCGCTTGTTGGAAAGCTTGACGTGGAAGTGCACGCTGTCGCCCGGAACCACGGGCTTGCGGAAGCGCGCCTTGTCGATCGACATGAAGAAGACCAGCTTGCCTGCATGCTCGTCACCCAAGTGGGCGAGCACAAGGGCGCCTGAAGCCTGCGCCATCGCCTCCACCAGCAGCACGCCTGGCATCACCGGGCGGCCGGGGAAATGGCCCTGGAAGAAGGGCTCGTTGATGGTGACGTTCTTGACGGCGACCCCGCTCTCCTCGCCGTTCATGTCATACATGCGGTCGATCAGCAGAAACGGGTAGCGGTGCGGCAGAAGCTTCATGATCCGCGCGATGTCAGCCGTCTGCAGCGCCGGCGCGGTCGTTCCCTCGTTCATCCTGGGCTGTACTCCAAAAAAGTGGCGGACGGCCCTATGGGCCGCCCGCCAAACTCTTAGGCCGATGCGGAGGCCGCGTCTAGAAGCGCGAACCCACGGAGAAGCGGAACCACTCGGTCTCGTCGTAATCCGCCTTGAGGATCGGATAGGCCGCCTCGAAGCGCAGCGGACCGAACGGCGACTGCCAGATGACGCCGGCGCCAACGGTGGCACGGATCTCAGCCGTGTCATAGACGTCGCAGTTCTTGGCATTCGGGCCGAGCGTCGGCGGATCGCCCGAGGGCGTGTTATTGCCATAACTGCAATCGCCGGTGCCGGCCATGACGTCGTCGACACCGGAGTTGAAGACGGTGCCGAAGTCGCTGAACACGGCGCCCTCGATGCCCCATTCCTGGGGGATGCCGAGCGGGAAGCTCACTTCCACCGTGCCGATGGCATAGGTGCGGCCGCCGATTGCATCGGAGCTGCCATCATTGCCGACCTGACGCGGGCCCACGCCGGAGACCGCGAAGCCGCGGAACGTGTCGGCGCCCTTGAAGAAGCGGTCCTGCAGGGGCACGTCGTTATCGCCGATGGGCTGAACGTGGCCGGCATTGCCCTCGACCTTCAGGACAATTGATTCCTCATAGAGCGGAACGAAGTACCAGGCATGCGCTTCAAGGCTTCCGAAATAGACGTCGCCGCCGAGCCCTGCCACTTCGCTCACGAGCTGGCCGCGGAAACCATTGGTGGGGCGCATGGGGTTGTCGAGATTGTCCCACGTGAAGGTGGTGCCGACGAAGGACTTGAGCGTTTCGCCCTCGGTCGCGATCACAGCGGGAGAGGCGCTGTTCTCGTCGATACCGTCTATGGTGCGCCAGGTCAGCCCGTATTTGAAGTTGATGCTGCTGTATTCATCCACCCGGAAGCCACTGCGCAGGGCGAAGCCGAGCTGTTCGCTGGTGTAAGAGGAGGCATCCTCGTTGTCAGTGATGGTGGCGAAGACGTCAAAGCCGACTGAAACCGGCAGCCCCATGAAATAAGGGTTGGTGAAGCCGAAGTCGATGGCCTGGCGATAGTAGCTTCCTGACAGATTGGCGCGGACGTTATAGCCCTTGCCGAGGAAGTTGCGCTCCTGCAGCGCAATTGAGCCTACCACATATTCCGTGGTCGAATAGCCGATCGAGAAATTGATCGAGCCTGTGGACTTTTCCTGAACCTCGACGATGAGGACGATACGGTCAGGCGCGGAGCCTTCCTCCTCGCGGAAGTCGATCTTTTCGAAGAAGTCGAGTGCCGTCAGCCTGCGGCGGGCGCGCTCCACGACGACGCGGTTGTAGGCGTCACCCTCATAAAGGAGGAGCTGGCGGCGGATGACCTGATCCTCGGTGCGCGTATTGCCCACGATATCGATGCGATCGATGTAGACGCGCGGACCTTCGACGAGGTTGTAGGTGATGTTGAGCGTTCCGTCAGCCTCGTTGCGCTGGATATCCGGGTTGACGCGCGCGAAGACGAAGCCCTGGCGGGCGGCCTCGAGTGTCAGGTTCTCAACCGTCCTGTCAACGCGGGTGGCATCATAATAGTCGCCGACGGAGGTGCGGACCTTGGCGGCGAGATCATCCGAGTTGAGCTGGGCCTCACCGATGTTCACGGCGACATCGGCTACCTTGTAACGCTGGCCTTCCTCGATGGTGTAGGTGATGGTGAAGCCCGTGCCGTCATCCGCGAGCACGGCATCCGCCGAGACCACGCGCACGTCAGCGAAACCGTTACGCAGGTAATAGCGGCGCAGCAGTTCCTTGTCGTATTCGAGACGGTCGGGATCGTAATTGTCGTTGCGGTTGAAGAAGCGCCACCAGGAATATTCCTGGGTGCCGACGACACGCTTCAGCTTGCCGTCGTCAAAGGCACCGTTGCCGACGAACTCCAGGCTGCGGACCTTCGTCTCCTCGCCTTCGGTGATCTCGAACACCAGGTCGACGCGGTTCTGCGGAAGCCGGATGATCTTGGGAGAGACGTTGACGGAATAAAAGCCTGACCGGCGGTAGACGGCGATGATGCGGTTGACGTCGCTCAGCACCTTGGCGCGCGTGAACATCATGCGTTCGCGCAGCTCGACTTCCTTGGCGAGGTCGGCGTCCTTGACTTCCTTGTTACCCTCGAAGTTCACCTGATTGATCATCGGGTTTTCTTCGACGCGGACGACGAGCGTTGAGCCGCGGCGGGTGATCTGTACGTCTGCGAACAGGCCGGTCTGGAACAGTGCCTTCACCGATTCGTCGATATCATCTGCGGTTGCAACGTCGCCGCGAGATATATTGACGTAGGAAAGGACCGTGTCGTTCTCCACGCGCTGGTTGCCTTCGACGATAATCGAAGAGACCGTTTGCGCATACGCTGAAGAAACAAGGCCTGCAGGCCACACAAGCGGCGCCGCGACACTCAGGACGAAGGCCAATACGACCGGTAGAACAAACTTATAACGCATCAAATGGCCATTCCGTTCGCATGCCGTCCCACTAGAATCCCTGCCGCCGCCCGTTTTACCCGCCCAGAGACGGTTTGCAAATGAAACTTCCCGCCTTCATCAGCCGCCGAACCACACGGTGGCGACCCTCACGAGGTCGTTCCATGTGCCGACGACCATCAACATGATGACCAGCGAGAAACCAATGCGAAAACCCCACTCCTGCGCCCGTTCCCCAAGCGGCTTTCCGCGCACCGCCTCGATTGCGTAGTACACGAGATGCCCACCATCCAGCATAGGGATTGGGAAAAGGTTAATGAGACCTATACTGACCGACAAAAATGCGATGACACTCACGAACTGGAATAATCCGACCGAGGCGGCGTCGCCCGCGGCCTTGGCCATCGCGATCGGGCCGCCGAGCTGGTCAGCGCTCTCGCGGCCGGTCACCAGCTTGCCGAGATAACGGAACGTCGCATCGACGATGAACCAGGTGCGCTCCGCACCCGCCTCCACTGCCGCCAGCGGCCCCATGCGCTCATATTTGACAGCGCCGTCCGGATTGTGCCGCACGCCGAGCAGGCCGATGCGAATCTTTCCGCCGAATCCATCCGGTTCTTCCTGGACCTTCGGCACGATGACGAGATCGAGCCGCTCACCGTTGCGATCGATCACGACATTGAGCTCATCGCCGCCGCGGGTGATCACCGACTGCTGGATCTGGGAGAAGCTTTCAATCTCCCGGCCTTCGATGGCGACGATCAGATCGCCCTTGCGGACACCCGCCTGCTCCGCCGCGCTACCGGCCAGCACTTCATCGACGCGCGGCTCCATGACGGGTGCGCCAACCGTCATGAAGGCGGCCGAGAAGATGAAGATCGCGAGGATGAAATTGGCGATGGGCCCTGCGGCCACCACGGCGGCACGCTGCCAGAGCGGCTTGCCATGGAAGTTTCCGGGATCGTTCTTGGCCTGCGCCATGGCATCGGCATCGGGCATGGAGGCGGCGTTGGCATCGCCCTTGAACTTTACGTAGCCGCCGAGCGGGACCCAGCACAGCTTCCAGCGCGTGCCGTGCCTATCATACCAGCCGGTGATTTCCTTGCCGAAGCCGATGGAGAAGGCCTCGATGCTCACCCCGCACCAGCGCGCCACGAGGAAGTGGCCGAGCTCATGGATGAACACGATGACGATGATCGCCACAATGAAGGGAATGGCATAAAAAACAGTTGTGCTGATCGGCAGCTGCAGCACGCTCAGGAAATCCATGTCTCATTCCTCTTGCCGGCCGGCTGGCCGGTATGGCCGCCGCATGTGTTAGATAGGTGATCGGCCCCCGGCTTGCCATGGCCGAGTTGCCAGTCGAGGCGAGCAATGCGGCAAGAATTCGGCGAAACACGGTTACCGGACAAGATTACCAAACGAGAAGTCCTGCTCCGGCGCTGTCCACCCCGGCCCGAGCCACGCCGATGATAGCCGCCACCGTCGCTACCGCGACGAGACCGTCGACCCGGTCGATCACCCCGCCGTGGCCGGGAATCAGGCGGCCCGAATCCTTGACGCCGTAATGGCGCTTCATGGCTGACTTGAAAAGGTCACCCGCCTGCTCGACGATGGCCAGCGCGGCAGCGATGAGAACCAGGACCATTGCAGATTGCAGTCCCATCGCCTTGGCAACCGCAAGTGCCGCAAGGGCGCTTCCCGCCATCGCGCCGGCAAGGCCCGCCCAGGTCTTCTTGGGGCTGATCGACGGCGCGAGCCTGGGCCCGCCGATGATCCGGCCCGCGAAATAGGCAAGCGTATCCGCCGCCCAGACCATGAGCATGATGAGGAGGATGGCGGCGATGCCGTGCACAGGGTCATCACGCAGGATCACGAATGCGACGGGCGGCAGGGAGACGTAAACCACGCCGAGGTAGCGCCATGCCGGACCACCCCCCTCCTCATAGGCCGCCACAGCCGCTGACAGCAGCGCAATGACGGCGATGGCGATGAGCCCGCCCATGAGGCCCACATCCAGCGGCAGAAGCGCGCCGCACATGGCGCCTGCTGCATGCAGCGCGAACTGCACGGGCGAGCCGCGGTGCACGATCGTGACCCATTCGAGCGCCATCAGAATGCCGATCAGCGCCACGAACAGGTGGAACCAGATGCCGCCCGCCCAGACATCAGCCAGGACGGCAGGGATGAGCACTGCCGCAGACAGCGTGCGGACGCCGAGATCGCCCCATTTCGGCGCGGGGGCTTCCTGTCCGCCGGTCATCAGGCGGACTGCGACTTGACGCCGCCGAAACGCCGGTCGCGCATCCTGTAAGCCGAGATGGCGCGGCCGAGCAGTTCGGCGCCGAATTCGGGCCAGTAGTCCGGGATGAAGACGAACTCGGTGTAGGCGCACTGCCACAGCAGATAGTTGGACAGGCGCTGCTCGCCACCGGTGCGGATCAGAAGATCCGGCTCGGGCAGGCCGCCCGTATCCAGGTGATCACCGATGACGGCGGGCGTGATGTCACCGGGCGCGATCTTGCCTTCCGCCACTTTGCGCGCGATCACGCGGACGGCGCGGGTGATTTCCTGGCGGCTGCCGTAGTTGAAGGCGATGACAAGCTTCATCCCGTCATTCTCGCGGGTCAGCGCCTCGGCCTCCTCGACCATGGTGCGAAGCGTCCCCTCGAGGCCGTCACGGTCGCCGATCATCATGACACGAACGTTTGCCTGGTGAAGCTCAGCCACGTCAGTGCGGATGAAGCGCCGCAGAAGCTCCAGCAGGAACCGCACCTCGGAGGCGGGCCGCGACCAGTTTTCCGAGCTGAACGAATAGAGCGTCAGCACGCCGATGCCAATGTCGCCCGCCGCCCGCACGGTGCGCCGCAGCGCCTCCACGCCCTGGCGGTGCCCGGCGGAGCGCGGCAGGCCGCGCTCGGTTGCCCAGCGGCCGTTTCCGTCCATGATGATGGCGACGTGGCGCGGCACGCCATCAGGAAGGACGGGGGCTGACATCGAAATACCGCTGTTCCTCAGACCTGCATGATTTCTTGTTCTTTGGACTTGAGGACCTGCTCGATCTCCTTGATCGTGTCGTCCGTCAGCTTCTGCACCTCGTCGGCCTTCTTCTTGTGGTCGTCCTCGCTCATGAGGGCGGCCTTCTCGAGCTGCTTCAGATGGTCCATGCCGTCGCGGCGCACGTTGCGCACGGCCACGCGCGCCTTCTCGGCATATTGATGGGCGACCTTGACGAGTTCCTTGCGCCGCTCCTGGGTGAGGTCAGGCATGCGGAGCCTGATCACCTGGCCCTCTGTCTGCGGGTTGAGGCCGAGGTTGGAGGCGCGGATCGCCTTCTCCACCGCCACCACGAGGCCCCTGTCCCACACGCTGATCTGCAGCATGCGCGCTTCGGGCACCGAGATGGAGGCGACCTGGGAGATGGGCATGTTGGCGCCATAGGCGTCCACCTGAATGGGCTCGAGCAGGCTCGAGGACGCGCGGCCTGTGCGAAGACCGCCAAAGTCATGCCTGAGCGACTCAACCGCACCATGCATGCGGCGCTTGAGGTCCTGGGCGTCATAGGGCTGGGGCTGGGCCATTGCGTCAATCCTTCGTCACGGTCGTGAACAATCCGCCACCGCTGAGGACTTCGACCACAGCGCCGGGCTTCCTGATGGAGAACACAACTACCGGAATCCCATTGTCCCGCGCAAGGGCAATGGCGGCAGGATCCATGATGCGGAGATCCTTCGCCAGGATCTCGTTGAAGCTGATCGTGTCGTAACGGCGCGCGTCAGGATCGGACTTCGGATCGGCCGAATAGACCCCGTCGACGCTCGTGCCCTTGAAAAGGGCATCACAGCTCAGTTCCGCCGCACGGAGTGCCGCGCCGGTGTCGGTGGTGAAGAAGGGAAGCCCCGTGCCCGCAGCACAGATGATGATCCGGCCCGCCTCCAGGTGGTGGATGCCCTTGGCGCGCGAATAGGTCTCGCAGACGGTGGGCATGGCGATGGCGGAGAGAACGCGCGCATCCATGCCCTTGCGCGTCAGCACGCCCTGCATGGCGAGCGCGTTCATGACGGTGGCCATGATGCCCATGTGATCAGCCGAGACGCGGTCCATGCCCTTGGCAGCCCCGGCGAGCCCCCTGAAGATGTTGCCGCCGCCGATGACGAGAGCCATCTGCGTGCCCGTTGCGGCGCAGGCCAGCACCTCATCCGCAAGGCGGCCAACCGTGTCCAGGTCGATGCCGTAGGGCTGCTGGCCCATCAGCACCTCGCCCGAAACCTTGAGGAGGATGCGCTTGTATTTCTGCGTGCTTGGCATGGCGGGACGTCCCCGTTTGTCGTGAGCGCACAGTCTAGAGCGGCGCGACCGATTCGTCACAATGGGAGATGATGGCTGAAACTGTCCGGTGCGGGCGGAAAATTCATCAGCCCACTGACGGAATGCCAGGCCGCACCAAGAAAAAGGGCCCCGCTAGCGGGGCCCTTTCGAGTGTCTTACTGGCCGCCCGACATCTTGGCGACTTCGGCGGCGAAGTCGTCTTCCTTCTTCTCGATGCCCTCGCCCAGCTGCATGCGCACGAAGCCCACGAGCTTCACGTCGGCGCCGGCGGTCTTGGCGGCCTCGGCCACGGCCTGCGTCACGGTCTTGGCGCCGTCATGCACATAGGCCTGCTCGAGGAGGCAGTTTTCCTTGGCGAAGGTCTTGAGGCCGGAGGCCACGATCTTCTCCATCACATTGGCGGGCTTGCCGGCGTTCTTCTCCTCGAGGATGGCGCTCTCGCGGGCGAGAACGTCCTTCGGAACCTGCTCAAGGTTGAGGGCCACCGGATTGGTCGCGGCGACATGCATGGCCAGCATGCGGCCGAACTCGGCGAGCGTTGCTTTGTTGCCCGTCGACTCAAGCGCCACGATCACGCCGATCTTGCCAGCACCCGGCGCAATCTGGTTGTGCACGTAGGAACCCACGACACCGTCCGTGACGGAGAGCGCCGACGTGCGGCGCACCGTCATGTTCTCGCCGATCGAGGCGACCATCTCGGCCACATACTCAGCCACGGCATGGGGCGAGCCCGGCATGTGCATGGTCTTGAGCTTCTCGGCATCGCCATTGGCCTTCAGCGCCAGCTTCGAGATCTCGGCCACCATGGCCTGGAACTTCTCGTTGCGGGCCACGAAGTCCGTTTCCGAGTTGACCTCGACAAGCGCGCCCGTGGTCCCGTCCACAGCCGCGGCCACCAGGCCTTCGGCTGCAACGCGGGTCGACTTCTTGGCGGCCTTGGCGAGGCCCTTGGCGCGCAGCCAGTCAACGGCGGCTTCCATGTCGCCGTTGGTGGCAGCAAGTGCTGCCTTGCAATCCATCATGCCCACGCCGGTCTTCTCGCGCAGGTCCTTCACCATCGCAGCCGTGATCTCGGCCATGTTCTACCTCTTGTGATTTGAAAGGATGAGGCCCGCCGTGTTTACGACAGGCCCCTTCAACGATTTGATGACGGCCGGGGGGCCCGCTTACTCGGCGGCCGGAACGTCCTCGGCGATGGGCTCCTCGGCGGCGCCGATATCAACGCCCGAGCCCGACTGGGCGAGCGAGATACCCTCGATGCAGGCGCGGCTGATGAGGTCGCAGTACAGCGCCACGGCGCGGCCAGCGTCGTCATTGCCGGGGATCGGGTAGGTGACGCCAGCCGGATCCGAGTTGGTGTCGATCACCGCGATCACCGGGATGCCAAGGCGGTTGGCTTCCTTGATGGCGATCTGCTCCTTGTTGGTGTCGATCACGAACAGCAGGTCAGGCGTGCCGCCCATGTCCTTGATGCCGCCCAGGGCCTTGTCGAGCTTCTCCTTGGTGCGGGTCATCTCGAGCAGCTCACGCTTGGTGAGGCCAGAGTTCTCCTTGCCCAGCGTCTCATCGACGTGGCGGAGGGTCTTGATCGAGTGGGAAATGGTCTTCCAGTTGGTGAGCGTGCCGCCCAGCCAGCGGGAGTTGACATAGTACTGCGCGGAGCGCTTGGCCGAATCAGCCACCTGCTCGGCCGCCGAGCGCTTGGTGCCGACGAACAGCACGCGGCCGCCCTTGGACACCGCATCTGCCACGGCGATGAGCGCCTGGTGCAGCAACGGCACGGTCTGCGACAAATCAATGATGTGGATGCCGTTGCGGCTTCCGTAGATGTAGTTGCGCATCTTCGGGTTCCAGCGGTGGGTCTGGTGGCCGAAGTGCACGCCAGCTTCGAGCAGCTGACGCATGGTGAAATCAGGCAATGCCATGCGGGTACGGTCCTTTTCCGGTTGTTCCGCCGCGGCGCCTTAAGTAACCGGGTTGCCCCGGCACCGGATGGATCTGGCACTATGTGGAGGCTTTCGGGCCTCGTGTGCCGGAGCCTGGCCCCGCGTGTGTGTTTGAGTTGACTGGCGGGCCTTAGCGGGGCCGGACCGCAAAAGCAACCCCCTTCAGACCGGCATCGCCAGTCCGTGCCGGAGATTACACGGTTGCGCCCAAAAGTCGAAACTGGGAAAAGCCCGCCCTATGGCCACGCGCAACGCAATCCGCCTGACACTCGCCGCCGCCGACCCTGTCGCATGGGAGGCCGCGGACGGGCTGGTGCCCTACCCCGAGGCCATGGCCGCCATGGACCGCCATGTCGACGGCATCGGGCGGGGCGAGGAGCCAGAGCGGGTGTGGCTTCTGGAGCATCCCCCGCTTTACACAGCAGGCACATCCGCCCAGCCGCAGGACCTGGTGGAGGCCGGCCGCTTCCCGGTGTTCAAGACCGGGCGCGGCGGGCAATACACCTATCATGGCCCCGGCCAGCGGGTGGCCTATGTGATGCTGGACCTCAAGCGCCGCGGCGGCGACGTGCGCGCCTTCGTGGCCGCACTCGAGCAATGGGTGATCGACACGCTGGCCGATTTCAACGTGACGGGCGAACGGCGCGAGGACCGTGTGGGAGTCTGGGTGCGCCGCGGCGGGCGCGAGGACAAGATTGCCGCCATCGGCATCCGTGTGCGCCACTGGGTGACGTTCCACGGCATCTCCATCAACGTCGAGCCGGACCTTGCGCATTTCTCCGGGATCGTGCCCTGCGGCATCCGCGAGCATGGCGTGACGAGCCTTGTTGACCTTGGCCTGCCTGTAACCATGGACGATCTCGACGTGGCGCTGAAGGCCAATTTCCAGCGCATCTTCGGTATGCCGGAGCATGACCGGGGCGCGTGAGGCTGGCTCAGGGCTGCGGGTCGTCCGGCAGCGGTGACGGCTTCATCGGGGGCAGGCCCATCTCAGCGCGCGCCTTGTTGATGAAGGGCGCGCATGCGCCCCTTTCGATGTAGCCGTTGAAGGCGACGAAGGGCGTGGCGCGGCGCGCCTGCGGATGGTCAGCGTAGAACTTCGTGATGGCCTGGGCAACGTTGGCGGCCTTGATCTGGAGTGTCAGGGCGCAGGTCCTGAGCCCTACCGAACGCGCGGCGGTGAAGGGGTCGTCGCTGAAGGTCACCGTCATCACGTCGAACAACGCCATGCTGTAGGCGGCCTGGCCATCGGGCCCGAGCTTCTGCCAGGCTGCGAAGTCCCTGACGAAATCGGCCCGCGCCGGAACGGAGGCCGCGGCAAGCGCCAGCAGCGAGATGAAAAGGCAGGTAAGCCGGCGCATCGCACGCTCCTTTGAAAGAAAAGGCCCGGCTGGTGGCCGGGCCTGCTCAGGTTTCAGCAAACCGCGGCGCTTATTCCGCCGCGGGCAGTTCAGAGGCCTTGGCCTGTTCCTCGAGGATCAGGGCGTCGCGCTTGTCAGCCACCTGGCGGAGCCTGGAGAGCATGCCGCCGGTGCCCGCCGGGATGAGGCGGCCGACGATGACGTTCTCCTTGAGGCCTTCCAGCGTGTCGACCTTGCCGATGATCGAGGCTTCGGTGAGCACGCGGGTCGTCTCCTGGAAGGAGGCGGCCGAGATGAAGGAGCGCGTCTGCAGCGAGGCCTTGGTGATGCCGAGCAGCACCGGCTTGCCGGCCGCGGGCTTCAAGCCCTCGGCGGCGAGCTTGGCGTTCTCCTGATCGAGCTCCTCGCGGTCCACCTGCTCGCCGACGAGCAGTGTCGACTCGCCAGAGTCCGTGATCTCGACCTTCTGCAGCATCTGGCGGACGATCACCTCGATGTGCTTGTCGTTGATGTTCACGCCCTGCAGACGATAGACTTCCTGGATTTCGTTGACGAGGTAGGAGGCGAGCTCCTCCACGCCCTTGATGTCCAGAATGTCATGCGGCGCGGGGTTGCCGTCCATGATGTATTCGCCCTTCTCGATGAAGTCGCCTTCCTGGACGGGAAGGTGCTTGCCCTTCGGGATCAAATACTCCACGGCCTCCGCACCGTCCTCCTGCGGGACAACGCGGATGCGGCGCTTGTTCTTGTAGTCGCGGCCGAATTCGACGCGGCCCGAGATCTCCGCGATGATCGCGTGATCCTTGGGGCGGCGCGCCTCGAACAGCTCAGCCACGCGCGGCAGACCGCCGGTGATGTCACGCGTCTTCGCACTTTCGAGCGGGATGCGGGCCAGAACGTCACCAGCGGTGACCTTGGAGCCCGGATCGACTGAGAGAACGGCATCCACAGACAGCAGGTAGCGGGCCTCGCCGCCACGGGCGAGCTTCTGCACCTTGCCGTCCTTGCCCTTCACCACGATGGCGGGCTTGAGCGAGGAACCGCGCTGGTTCGAGCGCCAGTCGATGATGACGCGGTTGGTGATGCCGGTGGCTTCGTCCGCCAGCTCGGTCACCGACACGCCTTCGACCACGTCCTCGAACTCGACGGTGCCTTCGGCTTCCGTCATCAGCGGGCGGGTGTAGGGGTCCCATTCCGCAAGACGCATGCCGCGCTTTACCTTGTCGCCCTCGTCCACGTAGAGGCGGGTTCCGTAGCCCAGCTTGTGCACGGCGCGCTCTGTGCCGTTCTCGTCCACGAGGACGAGAGCGGAGTTACGGCCCATCACCATCAGGCGGCCGGTTGCGTCCGTCGCCGTGTTCTTGTTGCGGATGACGATCTTGCCATCGGCATTGGCTTCGATGAAGGACTCGTTCAGCACCTGCGCGGTGCCGCCGATGTGGAAGGTACGCATGGTGAGCTGGGTTCCCGGCTCGCCGATCGACTGCGCGGCGATGACGCCGACGGCCTCGCCCATGTTGACGGGCGTGCCGCGTGCAAGGTCACGGCCATAGCACTTGCCGCAGACACCGAACTTGGTTTCGCAAGTCAGCACCGAGCGGATACGCAGCTCGCCGATCCCCGACTTCTCGATGATCTCGACATGCGGTTCCAGGATCTCGTTGCCGGCGGCCACGATCAGCTCGCCCGTTGCCGGGTTGATCACGTCCTGCGCCGCGGTGCGGCCCAGAACGCGGCTGCCCAGCGAGGCGATGATCTCGCCCGCGTCCACGATGGGGCGCGTGGTGAGGTAGGCCTTGCTGCCGCAATCCACTTCCGAGATGAT
>CAIYXE010000225.1 GCA_903930095.1 uncultured Hyphomicrobiales bacterium | reverse complement strand
TCCGCCATTCGGCCCTCGGGCAAATCTCTCTCCCCCAAATTCCAGCGGCAAAAATACCCAGTATTTGCGGGCTTCTTCGCGAAAAGCTCCCGACTGCCGGAATGGTGGCGAGGCAGAATTTGGTCTCTCTCCGCCCGATATTCTCCAAAGCTCCTGACTGCCCGGAAAAAGTACGGTGATCATAACAATTTGAAAATAAATGGAAATTCCACTCGCTCTTTGCTGGAGTTCAATACAGCGAAGCGGTGTGCTAGACGACCTGGGGTCAAAAACCTGCCAGCCAAGTCGGACTCGATAACGTGCTCCTTGTTGACATATGGATTTTGCGCTCAATGGATCATTGCTAGGACGGCCCTACGGAAAAGAAGAGCGCTTGGAGGCATAGGTGGCGAGGCTTGAGATCTTTGCAAAGGGGAACCTCGACGTTCGCGACACTCTCCTTTTCCAGAAGCTTGGCAACACATTGGTCTGGAACGGCGTGAACGGCATCCTGACGGGACATCATTCATGCAAGGCACGGGTAAAGCACGAAACATGGACGAGGTCCGATGCTTTGCTGGAGTCGTCTGGCAAAATTCCTGAAGAACTAACTGACCGCGGCCTGCCGCTGGGCCCGTACCCTCTGTCGGTACAGTTCGGGACGTCTCTGTTCAATTCCGATGCAGACGTCTTTGTTCTTTCGATACAGCCAGAAATCTGCGTCCGTCTGGTGCGCCACCGGCGTGACGGGTTCCTGTTCTTTCCTTACAACCGGCAGGCTTGGAAGGCAGATCAACTGGAATGGGTCGGGTCGTCGTTCATCGATGCCAAGTTTCTCGAGCCAGAGGAATCGATGGCCAACCTTCAAAAGATCATTGAACGCATCCGGGCGCGGAGCAACTCACCAATTCTCATCTACAATATGTCGAGCTTCGTACCTGGCGAGCGGATACACTGCCATGCGGGTCTTGATGGTCTGTTCTCAACCCGGGTCAAGCGTTTCAACCTTGCTCTCGTTGAACTCTCACGGCAAATGGGTATTTCAGTGATTGACGTCGACAGGGTTCTTGCTGAGGCAGGCTGTGCACGGATGATGTATGATTCTGTCCACCTGAATGAGAACGGCTGCCGCGCCGTTGCTGAGGAAGTCGTGCGGGTCTTGCAGGAACTGGGCTGTCTATCCGGCGGGACTGCGTGAGCGTTTCCGTCGTCATCCGCACCAAGGACGAGGCCAGCCGCCTGCGGCTTGTCCTTGCCTCGCTTTCTCAGCAGAGTCATTCGGCTGAGATCGTCGTGGTCGATGACGGCTCCAGTGACCATACGCAGGATGTCCTGACTGAGGCAAAGCGAGACCAGAACCTCGTGTTGCTCCGGCACGAAGTTCCGCGCGGCCGCTCCGCAGCCTCAAATGCCGGGGCAAGAGCAGCAAGCGGCGCCATGCTGATCTTTATCGACGGCGACACGCTTGCCCACCCTGACTTCATAAGCTGTCACGTGCGGGCGCATGCAGACCATGCTGGCCTCATCGCCCGAGGCGAGACACTCCACCTGCGCTGTACCCGCATGCTTCTGGATCCTGATACGGGCACCGCGATGCCTTCCGAGGCGAACCGCGTTGCCGCTCTCTCCCCGCGCGACCTCGACAGGCTTCGCGTGACTCGAGACCAGGTACTTTTTGATTTTCCGGCTATTGAGCGCAGGGCGGAAAGCGGACTCTATCCGGGCGCCGGGCCGCGCCTGCTGCAGGAGATCGAGTTGAAAGCCTTGAGGGAACACAGCTCCTGTTCGGTGTTGTGGGCCGCGGCCAGCGGCAGCAATCAGTCAGTCGCACGGGATGCCTTCTTGGCATTGGGGGGCTTCCATGAAGCGATCGATATCAACGAGCACCGGGAGTTGGCTTTGAGGCTTCAGCGGTCGGGCCATCGCATGGTGTTTGCCGAAGGTGCGCGGAGCTATCACCTGATTCATCGCTCCGGCTGGCGGGACCCTTTGCAGGACACCGCCTGGGAAGATGCATTTCATGCGGCCCATCCACTGCCAGAGGTGGAACTGCTGCCGGTGTTCTGGGCTAGTCTCTCACCTCGTGTCCCGTTTGCCCAAGAAGATCGGATCATGTCATTGCCAGAGCTTGAGGCGGCCGCAACATCGGGCACGGCTGCTTGGCGCGGCGCGCTCCGGGCGGTGCTGGGTCTGCCTGCGCGTGGTGGAAGATGAGGCCGCCAGCTCCTTTGCTGCTACAAGCTGTGGTGGCTCCTTCTGAGGATCGCGCCGTCATCTCGGCAGCCGAACAACTCGTCAGCAGTTTGAACAGGGCGTGGCCGAGCCCCGCCTGGCGTGCGGACGTGGCCTTCGAGCGGCCTGGCAAGCACATCAGGCCGCTGCAGGGTGCGACTGCACTGTTGCTATCGCTTTTGACAGAGGCCGAGCACGCGGACGAGCCCATCTCCCGGACGGCCGCGCGTTGGAATGCGATAATCCAGAGCCTTGGCACCACGAATGTGCCCGTTTATGTCTTGACCATCTTCCGTCATGTGCCCGATCGGGCACGTGATGGAAGGCCCACCCAACTGCTTGAGCGGATCCGCATGCTGAACCGGATGGCAATTGATCTTTCCCACGGTCATGGTCTAGGGGTAATCGATATTGACCGGGCATTCTCGCATCTTGGCGCACAAAGACTCAAGACTGACTGGCGCATGGGGGGATCTACCGCGACCGAGGCTGCAGGCCACGTGATGGCGTGGAGCCTGCTGTCCCACGGCTTGGACCACGCGGTCGACCCGGGCGTGCAGCAAAAGGCGCGCAATTCTCTGGGCAGTATCCGGGATATCGATGCCGTCATCAGTGGGCGCCTCCTGCGGCATCTCGTTGGTGGCGCTAAGAAATGACGCCTGGCCTTGCACCTGACCTGCTCTTGCTTTTGCGCAAGATGATTCTCATCCGGCACTTCGAGCAAGCATTGCTTGCTCGAAGCGATCACGGCTTCCAATTGTTTTCATCGGGGGAAGAAGCGGTCGCCGTCGGAGTTTGCGATGCACTCGGGCCGCAGGATCAATTGCTCTGCAGCGGAAGGTCGATCGGCCCGGCCTTGGCGCGTGGGCTTGATTCCGGCGCTGTCATGGCTGAACTTCTTGGCAAGGTAGCGGGGACTAACAGGGGAAAAGGCGGTCGAGGGCACCTTGCGCAGCCCGCGCTGGGCTTCTTGGGCGCCCACGCCGTGGTTGGCGGTAATCTTACCATTGCGGCCGGCGTGGCACTGGGTCTCGCTACTGAAGGTTGCTCCGGTGCTGTGGTCTGCATTTTCGGCGATGGGGCCTGTGGCTCCGGCGCCTTGCACGAAACGTTGAATATTGCCGCACTTTGGCGGCTTCCGCTGGTGCTGGTCTGCAACAACAATCAGATGTCGATTTCAACCCGCCGGTCGGATGCGCTGGCCGCAGCGCGACTCTCGGACCTAGCGGCGCCTTTCGGCGTGCCTAGACTGACCGTCGATGGCATGGACGTCCTTGCCGTTAGGACGGCGGTGGCGGAATTTGTGGCTGTAGCGCGCGGCGGCGGGGGCCCCGCCTTTCTTGAGTGCCTGTCAGAGCGTTTTTCGCCGCACTCAACATCCACCCGGGAAACACGCAGCGCTGCGGAGCTTGCGGCCATCCGGAAGCGCTGCCCCATTGCGAGGCTGGCCGCCGGACTTGGTGATGAAACCCTCCAGGAGCTGGAGGCGGATGTCGACGCCGAGGTTACTGCCGCGATGGACTTTGCCGACAAGTCGCCGTTTCCCAACCTCTCCGAGGCATTGGCTGATGTCTGGTGAAACATCCACCTCAAGGAAGATGTTCTTCAACGAAGCTATTGCCCGGGCTTTGGCGGAGGAGATGGCGCGCGATCCGAGGATCATGCTTCTGGGGCAGGACATCGGATCATTCGGCGGCCCCTATAAGGAGTTTTCCGGCCTCTTTGAGCGTTTCGGGCCCGGCCGCGTGCGGGATATGCCGGTGGCTGAGGCCGCAATGACCGGCCTCGCCGTGGGTGCAGCGGCGTCAGGCCTGCGGCCGCTGATCAACATCACCTACATGGACTTTCTGATGCTTGGGCTTGATCCGCTTGTCAATTACGGAGCCAAGGCGAAATTCAAGTCGGGCGGTCAGATCCGGATTCCGTTGGTCATCAAGACAACGGCCGGCGCAAAGGGGCAAGGCGTTGCCCACTCGCAGTGCCTTGAAGCGTGGCTGATGTCCGTTCCAGGCCTCAAGGTCGTCGCGCCCTCGACACCAGCCGACGCCTATGGCCTGATGAAGTCAGCACTGCGCGAGGAGGGGCCCGTCGTCTTCATCGATCACAAGCGCCTGTTCCCGGTTGCGGGCGAAGTGCCTGTTGCGGAGACGCTGACGCCCCTCGGTGAAGCCCTGCTGCGCCGGCCTGGTGCCGATGTGACCATCGTATCGCACTCATGGATGACGCGTGCTGCGCTTCAGGCCGCCACCTCGCTGGCAGGCGAGGGCCTGTCGGCGGAGGTCATCGAACTGCGCAGCCTGGCACCTCTCGACATCGAAACCATTTCGGCATCCGTCACGCGGACCGCCGCGCTTGTCACCGTGGAGGAGGGGCAACTCACCTGTGGCGTTGGCGCGGAGATAATCGCTCGCCTCCAAGAGCGTGGCACCTCCATGGCGGCGGCGCGGGTGGGCGCGCTCCCTGCGCCCGTGTCGTCGAACCCCGTGCTTGAAGCAGCCTGCCTGCCCAGCGCCGAGCGCATCGCCAGCGCCGTTCGCGGCTTGCTATCCCCCCACCCATCATCAACAGAAGAGGATAGACATGATATACTCACTCAAATTACCCATGGGAATTGAAGATGTGGAAGAGATGCGCGTGCTGGAGTGGCATGGTGAACCTGGCCATCAGTTTCGGTCCGGTGACCTCGTTGTCGAACTTGAAACACACAAGGCGTTGATCGAAGTCTCGGCAGGACAGGCCGGCATCCTGCGGCGCACATTCAGCGCCGAAGGCGAGTGGGGCGCACCGGGCCTCCCGTTGGCGATCTTCAGCGATGACGCAGGTGAGGAATTGCCCGACACACCGGAGAAACTGGCGGAACTGCAGGTGAACTTCAACATTGCCTAATCAGCAGCCCGGAAGCCGGGAAAGCCCCGGCTTCGCAATATGTCTGTGATCGCGCGGCGGATTTCTGTCTGCATGGTGCCGCTCTGGTGCACCCCGCTCAAGTGCTGGCGCCCGCCAATATCCGCGGCGATTGCATCGGCATCGATAATGGCGATGTCATACTCCCGGGCCAGATCGCCCAGCATGAGATTGAGGTCCTTGTTCCTGACCGAAGAAACGTGCTGGTTGAGTGGAGCGTCAAAGGACGCATAACACTGTAAGTCATCATGTCCGCTGCTGGAGATGCAATTATAAACAAGGACTAGCGCATCCGGTCGGCGTTGGCGGATCAGGCCGATGAGTTTCGTATAATCCTCGCGTATCTCTTCGATCGACCGCCGTACCAGTATGAACTCACGCTTCACGATCTCCTTGAATGCGGGGCTTAAACCTCCCAGTCTGTAGCCGTGGAACCCGCACTCATAGCCCAACTCACGGTGCTGCATTAGGAGTGAAAGCTCGGCGCTGAGCGACAGGATGAGGGCGTCGGCGGAGCTCGCCTGTTGCAATCCGCCGGCGGTGAGCAGTTCATACTCGTCAGCGATAGGGCAGCTCCCAAGTTGCCTCAGCAGTGCTCCCGCGAATAACCAGTCATCAGGGCTCACGAGTGGATCGCTGGTCGCAAGAGCCCCAGAAAGGCTTCTGGATATGGCCTCGAACTCTGGCTTCGTCCTGCTCAACTGTCCGGCCAGAACGCGGCTATTCGGAACCAGTGGCGTGTCAGGAACAAACACCACCTGCATCGGTACACCAGCTTCCCCGAGAATTTCCAGGAACGCTGACTTCTCGCCCCGGATGACGCCATCCATCTCGCAGATGCCGAGGCTGAGAAGTGTTCCCATTTTCCCCGGCCTACTAAGTGTCCAGGCGCGGCTGCGATCATGCCAGCCCGTCAGAAGGCCCGAGCGAATCTCCGCAATTTCGGTCATCCGCCGTCCAGCAAGCATGATCAGCCCGCATGATGCTGCGCAGTTTTGGTAGTTGCCCGGGGCGCTGGCCTCGATGTTCCCAATTGTAAACCCGTCCTTCCAAACGAATGTACCCTCATGGAGATCGAAGAAACCGCCCTTTGAGATATCCGCATTCTGCCGCAAGACGCCACTCAACGGGCTGGAAATGGCAATCTGAAGATCCCGGAATTCTGCCTTGAAGGGCATGGGCTTTACCTGCGTGGATCGCCTGGGGCGGAAGCCGATGTTGCAGTAGGCAATGGTCTCTCCTGGCTGGCACATGTGCCCATCCGGGCATAACCAGCGGAGGCCGGACCGGACGACCACAAAATCTTCGAGATCCCACGATCTCAGATGGAGAGGAATCTGCATGCGACTCAGAACTCTGGCCATTCCTCTTGCTTGATGATGCCAGCTACAGACACGCGGATTTGCCGGGCGGGCTTTGAGTCAAGACTTTCTTCAGGATCCGTGCTGAATAGGGCAAAAACTGTCCCCGGTGCGATGCTGCCGCCGCGTCCCACATCAATCCGCCTGAGGCACGCACTCTCTTGAGTCAAGAGGCGGTAGTAGCTGATTGGCGGGCAGTCATGCGGCACTGCGGCGCTAAGATCGACGATCAGATCTACGAGTTTGCTGCCTAATCGCACATTGGCCCCAACCTCGATGTAGACGGCATCGATACTCGCCTCCGTCATATTCGGATTGATGATGGGAAGAGAAAGGGTCAGCAGCAAGGTAAGCCTCGGATCATTGCCGTTGAGGACATGTGGACTTGTTAAAATAGAAAACGTCTCTGTTCACTCAGATTTCTTCCTTATCCAGATCTGATAGCCGACATCGACAATGTCGATCTTCTTATTGTAGATATTCAGGAATGCATCAATTGCGATCTTGGGAGTCCCGTGACGATTTAGCTTGGGATCATTCCAAGCATAATCGTCGAAGCATATCATTGCGCCAGTCTTGGCAAGACGGAAAGACAGGACAGCATCCTCAAGCACTTCTACCTGACCGTGAAAACCGTCGATGTAGACAAAATCAAAGAACCGCAGAGGCAAAGTCTTAAGTATCCTCGCCGAAGCACCGAGAATAAACTGTGTCTTGTGGCTTCCGGATGATGACTTGAGATTCTTGCTTAGAAGCGGCTGCTCAAAGATGTCAATGCAAGTAAGTCTAGACTGTTCATTGGTGAGAATATTGTCCAGCAGCCATACTGCCGACCGCCCTTCATAGCTTCCAATCTCCAGTGCGGTGCAGGGTTTGTCCCGCAAATGAGCAAGATGTCTTGAAAATCCTGGAATGTTGCTGGAGAACCAGTCGTGACTGAACTCGTACATTCTTCCCACCTCAGCGATTGAAGCGAGCCACGAATACGCCGTTGATGTTACCCGGCAAGCTCAACGGCCAGTTCGATCTGGATGAGCGGCCGAGTAGGGAACAAAGAACGAATGCTAGCTTCCTTCCTCTCAATATCGTGCGAAATGGAGCCTTGCAATTACATTGTCGTGCTGCCTAACTTTATCTGTACGATCTGCTAGGGTTTCTGGCCTAGAAAGCCACGAGTTGTTGACAGGTAAAGAATGCTGCCCTTGATTAGTTGTCTGATGGTGACGCAGCCATTGCCAGAGCGATTGTCTTTTCTTCGGCGCAGCATTTCCGACTACTGCAGACAGACCCATCCGCGGCGGGAAATGGTTATTGTTCTGGATGTTGCGGATCCCTCGGCAGCGGAGCCAGTGAGACGGATCCTCAAGGACTATGATCGTGAAGACCTGCGCCTGGTTCTGCCTTCTTCCAAGCTGCGCCTCGGCGCTCTCCGTAATCTGAGTTGGGAGGCGGCGAACGGAGATATTGTTTGTCAATGGGACGATGACGACATGAACCATCCGGAGAGGCTGACCTGCCAGTGGGATGCGCTTCGGGGCTCTGGTAAGGCGGCATGCTATCTTGAGCAATTCATGCAGTTCTTCCAGTCGGAACGCCTGCTCTACCGCGTGAACTTTCGTCCCTCGCCCGAACGGGTCGCCGTTAATACGCTCATGGCTGAGCGAAGCCTGCCCGTACGCTACCCTGAATCAGGCCCGGACGCGTCGCTCGGTGAAGACACGGCAATCCTGCGGCAGATCCGTTCGAGCGGCGGCTACCATATTTTGACTGACGAACCAAGTCTTTTTGTCTACGTCAGTCATGGTGCAAACACGTGGCATCAGGGCCACCACAGGATGCTGGTGGAGAAGATGGGCGCGTCCGAGGCGCTCTTGCGGCGCTCCGAAGCGTTGTTACGGGCGAGACTTTCGCCTTTTGACTTCGGGTCTGGCGCTGTCACGGTGATGGGCCGTACCGGCCCCGCCTTCGTCATCCCCTGACGACGTTTACAATTTCACGAAGAACGAGCGCGCCCGTGTCGAGAGCCTCGTATGTGCTTTCTGCTCCTTCATCCCGTCGGCAACTGAAAAGTTGCCAGGCGCGCGGAAGCCGAACAGACCCGGTGCCGCAGAATTCGAGCGGATAGCGTTCAGAAACAAAGCGATGGTCCAGCCTGCCGAAGAAGTGATGCCGCCAAGGACTGTCACGATCACCCCCCGCCAGGTCGAGTGAGTAGAGATCAAATGCTGCCCAACCGCTTCCCGGCAACCAAACCTCGCACCAGCTGTGTGCCATAGGCAATACTGGATTCAGCGTATAGCCAGAGACCAGCCGTGCAGGAAAGCCAAGTGCTCGACAAAGCGAGGCCAGAAATGCCGAACCTGTCATGCAATCAAAACGGCATGTTCGCTGGATCGCTCCCAGAGGATCTGCGGGATCAATTTGGTCATAGTGGAGAAAACCCGATTGGAATTTATCGAACAGATAGTCCCACAATCGGCCCATCACAGTCCACGGCTCGTCTACTCCATTGGAAATGTAGCGGGCGAGGTCATGGATCTGACTGTCTACTTTGATAAGCCCCTCGCGTGGCCGCGTCCAGAGAGCGAGCTCAGTTTCAGTGGGCGAAGGCTGATCAGCCAGCGCGCGAGGCCGTGCTGTAAAGCGCACTTCGGCGCCGATCTCGATATCCGACGAGTCAGAAACCGTTGCGCGAACCTCGACCCTGCCCGGAAGAACACGATGATCGATGCCAGTTGCTGACGGCAGCAGCACGCGAACCTTGTCGAAACCGTCCAAAGGCAGAGGTAGACGAAGACGAACAATGTCGCCGTTTCTGTAACCTGCCAGACTGAAACGGCGCCGTATCGTAACTGTGTAGGCTTCCTCCTCGAGGAGGGAGAGGTTGGGCGGCGTATCATGTGGCGCGCCCCGC
>CAIYXE010000224.1 GCA_903930095.1 uncultured Hyphomicrobiales bacterium | reverse complement strand
CCGCCCACGGAATGTCGTGCAGCCGGGCCGCATTCTTGGTGAGCAGGTCATAGTTGACGATCACCCAACGGGGCGAGCCCTCCGGTGCTCCATCCTTCGCGCCGATGACCTCCACCACGGCATCTGGATCGACCATTCGGATTTCGCGCCGCCAGTTGAGCTTCAGGGAGGCGGGGCAGACGACAAGGATTGCGCCTACCGGCGCCCCGACATTCATGGCGACGATGGCCTGCCGGGTCTTGCCCAGACCCATGTCGTCGGCGAGGACGACGCGCTTCTTCGACAGCAAGAAGGCGACACCGTCGGCCTGGTGAGGGTAGAGCAGGCCGGGCGGGATGGAGGACAGGCGATCGAGGTACGGAATATCCAAATTTGCCATCGCATTCCTCCTTATATTCTTTGCACGTTCAGAGAAGCTATTCAGGCGCAGCTTTGTTCAAGAACCCGAATTGCAGTTGGACGGGCATCAGAATTGTCGTGAAATGCAGCCACACAGAGCTTTCCGCTTTTGAAGGAGCCTGCATCAATGTTGGTTCGATTCTTCCGAAGTGTAGGTCCCACCGGCGTGTGGCCGTGGACCACATGCTTGCCGAATGAACGTCTGGAGGTCAGGAAGGGCTCGCGGATCCACAGCAACGTCTCGGGATCCTGATTCGAAAGAGGAATTCCGGGCTTAAGACCTGCATGAACGAAAACACGCAGGTTGTCCTCGTGCCAGAAAGGCAGTGCACCCATCCAATCCGTGTAGGCGGATCCGATCAACCCGCCGAATGACTCGAGGGTAGAATCTCCGCCATTTGCGAGCCATTCCTCGAGGTGGTGATCTGAGAGCTTGGAATCTAGGCACATCTGTTCGTGGTTGCCGCGAATACATGTATAACGATCATCCTGCCGCTGGGGACCGGCCATCAAGATATCCAGGACCGATTTGCTATCTGGGCCTCTGTCAATGTAATCCCCAATGAAGATCACGTGAAACGGAGTGCTTCCCGACTGCTTCTGGATCCAGATCAGAGCTTTCTCCAGAAGTTTGGCGCAGCCGTGTATGTCGCCGACGGCGTAAGTTTGCCTTTTCATGAGCGGTGCCTTGGGGCTAGCTTGAATGTTCAGTGTGACTTCCTTCGTTCAGTGATGATGCCCGGCAGCAAGTTCAGCAGATCCGGTTCTCTGTCTACCGATACCTTGATCAACCGGTGCATCAGATCGTTTTCGGTCAGATGCGCGACCGAAATCGGATCGGGGTCGTCATCAATCCAGAAGAACGGGTTGGCAATGTTGATTCCAGAGATCTTAGCAGTGTCCCACTGCGGTGCTGGTATAGAACGGATCAGGGATGAGAACCGGTCGGACCTCATGGCTGACGGAGAGGCGTGCCTGAACGCTCTCTCAGCGTTCTCAATGCTGCCCCCCGAGGTTCGGGTGCTCAACCAGAATACGTCGAAATTGGCGGTGGCCCACTCGAGCAACTCTGTCGCTCCGGATGCGATCTCATAAAGGCTCATCGCACCAAAGCCTTGTTGACGTGTTCTACGCAGGAGAACGCCGTCGATGTCTAGGTATAGAGCTATGCGCACGTCCGGTGCGGGGGCAGCCGCCAGGTCACCAGTTTGATTGGACATGCCTATTCTCCTTTTAGCCGCGTTCGACGAGATGTCGGGGGCGGCAATCCGGATCAAATCCCCCCGGCCAGTCAGGTTGGCCAGACCGAGAATTCAGCGAAGCAGCAGCAATTGTGGGACGGCATCCTTGCCGATCCAGACAACCGCATCTTGCTGGAAACGGCGTCCCAGCACCCGTGCGGCATCGGCATCGATCCCGAACGCGAGGTAGCTCCTCTCTGCAGGCCATTGCCCGCTGGGATCGGCGCCATCGCCCTCGAAGACATGGTCCGAAACGTCCCGGAGCTGCTCTCCCAGGCGCGCGTGAGCGGTCTGGTTGGCGGCGTCATCCTGCTCCTGCCCGAAAGGATTGAATGCGGTGATGAAGAGGGCGCAATCCACTCCGTTTCCTGCGTAGTGCAACGCGAGAGCAGGCGAGTGCTGGCCGATCCGCAGCACAAGCGCATCGGACCCGGAACCAGCACGATAGTGCGTCGCCCCATATGCCTTGATCTTTTCCTCGGAGATTTCCGTCTGCGCCATCTTTGATCCCTCATCCCTTCGAGGGTCGACGCTCCCCGCATAATTGCTCTTTCAAGCCGCATCTCCTTTCGGATACCACCTTGCCCGGGAAGGCAGGTTGGTTTGGGCGTCGACCCAATCTAGATGCTGTGTTCTTTTTAACGAACAACCATGTTTTTGTCAATGGGGCAGACGATCTTCAAATGGACGTCTGG
>CAIYXE010000223.1 GCA_903930095.1 uncultured Hyphomicrobiales bacterium | reverse complement strand
CGCCAACTATCACCCCAACTGGTTTGGCGTCGGAAAGATGGGCGTGCTGCGGCTGTCGGGCCCTATCTGCTATACGCTCACCATCGCGCCACTTCGATTCCGGCATAAGCATCGCATTGCCACGACGGAGCAGCTGGGTTTTGAGTATACGATTTATCCAAAGCAAGGAAATGCAGAGTATCATTCGATGTGTCCCGATCACTATTCGCGGCAGATTGAGCCGATTTTTCCATACACATAGGCAGACCCGGGTTAAGTCAGAAGCTAGGCGTTCCGTGTGTGACCATAGAACAGAAGGTCCCGAAAGCGGGGGTGGTAGCCCCTTCACCAAGAATCTCGGAATGGCGGGAAGTCAGCTGGAATCCTTGCAAGCTGATCTCCATTGACTTTCCGGCACCCTAAAGCTGACCTTGATGCTTGGTTCTGCAAAGCAGCAGGACGATTCTCTCAAGAGGCCCTGTGTTGTGTAAGCGCAACGCCGACCCCATTCTAGCGGGGCCGTGTTCGGCATGAGAGAAGCGGATCCAATTTTGGATTGGGTTTCTGATCATGGCATTGGACGGCAAAATGGACGCCCAATTGGACGTCTCATCGACTGGGCGGGTCTCGCGTCTGGAGGTTCTGGATGGGCCGACAGGACGCAAGCAGCGGAGCGAAGCGGAACGTGCCCGGATCGCGGCGGAGAGCTTCCGGCCTGGGGTGTCTGTTTCTGAGGCCGCGAGGCGGTATGGGGCGACCCGCTCGCAGGTGTATGACTGGCGGCGGCGGCTCAAGGATGGGCGGCTGGCGCTGGCTGGCGGGGTCACTGCGATGGCGGCTTTCGCCGAGGTGATGGTGACGCCAGCGGTCGTGGCCGATGCCAGGCTGCCCAGACCGGCTGCGATTGAGATCGATATTGCAGGGACCATCATCCGCGTTCCGGCAGGTGTTGAAGCCGATGACCTCTCGCGCGTGATCCGTGCAGTGCGGAAAGCCTCTGCCGAATGATGGTGCCGGAGGGCTTTATCAAGGTCTTCGTAGCTCTCGAGCCAGTAGACTTTCGAAAAGGCCATGACGGCCTTGTAGCGATCACCCAGCAGGTCCTTGGACTTGATCCATTCTGCGGCGCGGCCTTTGTGTTCCGGTCGAAGCGGGCAGACAGGATCAAGGTTCTGATCTGGGACGGGACCGGACTGGTGCTGATGCACAAGCGTCTGGAGTCTTCTGCTTTCGTCTGGCCGCAGGTTCGGAACGGCGTGTTGCGCATGACGCCCGCGCAGTTCGCAGCCCTCTTCGAGGGGCTTGATTGGCGCATGGTGAGACCCGCTCCCGAGCAGCGCCCGCAAAGTGCCTGCTAGCTGCGGCAGGATGACTCGGGCGGCTTGTTCTGGTTCGCGAAGCGCTCTGCTGCATGTATGATTTTGTCCATGAACGACGTCTCGCTCATCGCTGAGAATGCCAGGCTGAAGGCGCAGCTGGCCGAGACCGAAGCCGCTCTTGCCGAAGCCAAAGAGGCACAGGAACGGCTCGAGAAGAT
>CAIYXE010000222.1 GCA_903930095.1 uncultured Hyphomicrobiales bacterium | reverse complement strand
TCAGGGCAGTGGTTGTCACTGCTCCGGTGGCGGTGCTGTTTGCTCCGGCGGCGCAGGCCGCAGCCATCATCGCCAGGGCCGACAACTTGTCTCAGACCATGAGGCTCGACCACTACGGCAAGGTGATCAGGCGATAGCCGGCATCCGCGGGCTGTATCATGGGAACGCGGCGAAGCTGCTCAGCCTCGTTCAGTTTGTGGACCTGGGCAAAATGCGGCTGGTTGTTGTTGTATGGTTCCGCCGCCTCGACGTGATCAAACAAAGCGTCGTGCGAGTTGTCGGCGACACATGGCATGCGGATGAAACAAGACGTGAATTGATACCAAAAGCTGTTGGGTCCTGCTCACGGAGGGGGAATCCACTGGTATCATGGATCGGATTCATTCTGCGCGGGGATGATTCGCGCCAGGTAGCATCCATATTTTCTCGAACATTTTTTCAGCGACGGCGGCTTCGGTTCAGGTTTCCTCGGCCTGAAACAGCGGCCGCATGTCCATGTACCGTTTCTTTGACCACTGCGTTTCAGTAATGAGCCGCAGACGCGGATCAGGGCCGCGCCAACAGGCCGATCAGCGCGCTGAGAATGCCCGTCTATTTGGCGTCAGTTGGCCAGCGCGGGGAACCGGCGCGGTAACTGGCGTGCAATATACCCACACTGAGGCAATGCTGTTGCATCTCCGTGAGATTTCCCGCCATGCCGGCAAGGGCGTCCGTGCCGTTCTGCTTCTCGACTGGGCCGGATGGCATACAACGACCAACCCCGACGTGCGCGTCAACAAAATGCCAGTCTTTCTGCCCTCGCGCGCGACGGAGCTCAGTTCCGTCGATGACATCTCGCAGTAACTCCGCGCCAAGTAAGTCTGTAAGCTCATCTTCGAAACTGACGACGGCGTCATCGAAGCAGCATGTGCCGCCTGGTCGCCCTTCGGAGGGGTTGGTTATGGTATCGAAGCTGACGCATGGCAGAGGGAGGGGGTGCCAGCCGGACTTCCGATCCGGCACGCACCTGATTGGCATGACCTGGAAATCGGCCATGCCCGGCCGGCGATACATCAAGGCAGCTCGGCGCGCGCAGCATGGCGTCGCCACCGTTTCAGCCGTCGCGCACGATCCCTCCCACATCCGGCGTCTCCCGCAGTCCGAGCGCTTCATGGATCCGGATCCCTTTCAATCCTGCTTTCTGGGTGGAGTAGAAGCCGCAGGAGCCTTTCGACGACGAGTGGCGCGGAGAATTCCCGCTGTACTCTTTCATAACCAGCCGATCCCAGCTCGTTCTGCAGAGATGGCGAGGATTGCAGGCGGCACATGGCCTCGGCAAGCGCCACGCTGTTACCTTCCTGAACCAGCAGCCCATCCGTTTCATGGCGGATCAGGCGGCCCGGTGCACCTGCGGAATAGGCGATGACCGGTCGGCGCTGTGCCCATGCTTCTATGACCGTTCTCCCGAACGTCTCGGGGCCACCGGAATGTGAAACGGATGTCACGAGAACGGCGACACTGTCCCTGATCAGAGGCCGGGGGTCAGGGATATGGTCTTTGAGTACGAAGAGCCGGCCAATGCCGCGCGCGGCTGCTGCACTCTCGATCTCTGTCTTCAGCGCCCTATCGGCGCCCCATCCGTGGGATGTCACTTGCATGCTGATCCCTCGCCGGTGGATCTCGGCTACAGCCTCCAGCAGATCGGAATGACCTTTCCAGGGGTTGACGGTCGCGAGGTGCAGCATCGGGCCGGCCCCGGTGGAGTGCGGTGGAGCATCCGGCTCGACGATTGCCATGTCTGGCATGATGTAGACGCGCCGTCCGTCCGCGGCCGTCCTCGTCAGGTACCCTGGCCGTTCGAGGACAACCTCATGTGGCACGATGATCGCTGCATTCGGCAGTCGTGCAAGCAGCCTGTCAATACTCCCCCAAAGAAAGTCTCTGACATAGATGAAGGCCTTGCGGTCGATCTCTGGCAGGAGCCTCCGGGCCCTGGAAAGAATCCGGGCTGAGTCATAGGTGTTGGCGATGATCACGTCTGGCTGCACCCGGATCCACACGCTCATGAGGGTGAAGGCGGCTTGTGCCAGCATCTCTCCGTCACGAGTGTCGACGCGGTGGACAATCAGGCCGGAATGTCTACATGCCGCGAGCGCCTCGATGTGCATGCTCGATTCGGCGAGAACATGCACCTCAAATTTATCCGGCAGGTGTGAGACGATGGTTTCGATGCTTCTTTCCGCGCCGCCATAACCAGGGGCGGCGGACAGGATGAGCAATTTGCGGGCAACAGGCATCGTCTGTTCTGACAAATGACCCTGTGATGTGGGCGCGAACGGACTGTCTGACATGCCGCTATGTCCTGTGGTCAGTCAGCTTGCGAGCATCACGGCTGAACGTTCCTGTCCTGTCTTTGGCTGCCGGCCAGCCTGCCAACCAATGCCATGAAGCGTTCTTCGAAGGGGGCTGAAGTCCGTCGCAGCATGTCTAGGAAGCGTGGTTTCAGAGGTTCATGGCGCCAACGGTGGAAGCGCCTCGGGTCCACGGTTTGTAAGTATGCAGCCAGATCTTTGGGGTCCGGGAACTGGCGCGCATCGATGTAGCAGTCGGCGCCCGGCGCAAACTCCTCAACGTTCGGAGCGCCTAGATATACCGGTATGGTGCCCACCATCAGGGGCTCGAAGAATTTCTCCGTCACGTAGTCGGTTTCGATGGCGTTCTCGAAGGCCAGCGTGAAGCGAAAGTCCCGCAAGAGACGGAGCTTCGTTTCCTGACCGTGGTCCTCGGTGATTGTCCGGTTCCTGAGGAAGCGTCCGAAGGATGCGACGGGAATGTGTTGAAGCAGCTCCTCCATGTATTCCCGGCGCCCGCTTTTGTTGACTGGGCTGGAGACGAAGCTACAGCATAGCTCCAGTCGCTGATCTTGGGGCGTTGTCTGATAGCCCCTTACATAGTCTTGGCTCAGGTAAGGCGCCCAGAGCCCCGCCTGCTGACGAAAGGAAATCTCCTCATCGAAGAGCGACCGGAACGAGGGCTCGAACTGGACGGGGTAATTGATCGTGCTTTCATGGGTCTCCAGAAGCCAGAGCTGTGATGGATCAGCGTTATGGCGTAAGGTTCTCAGGCGCTCGCTATGTCCGCGGGCCAGAAGGCTCGGCGCATGGGCAACCACCACTCTTGCACCGAGGACATCGCGGTATCCGAAGCTGATTTCGGCAGCGTCGCCGACGCGGAATGGTGGCTTCTTTCCGCCGAACCATGGCTCCCAATAGATATAAGAAACTTTCATTGATCGATGTTTTAAGTATTGGCCGCGCTGCTGGCAATAGGGCCTCCCGCTTCGCTGATACGCACCCCTGGCAAATTACCAAGTCCCTCAACTCATGCGGCGTTGACAGAATAGATTGTTGAAGTTAGCGATAGTAATTCAACAATGTGGAGGTTATCATGCTGCAGACGTCGACAAGCCCTCCTATTCAGAAGGCAGTTCTCGCTCAGATTGCAAAGACTGGCTATCAGTGCCCGTCGATTTCCTCGCTGAAGCTGGAGTCGGTCGGAAAAGTGGGCCCGCTTGCATTCGCTGGACAGGGCGACTGATACACAACGCCTTTCTGAAGGTCGACAACTCAACATATGACGAGCGTAAGTGCTTCTCTGATTGTAAGAAACGAGGAGCATTTTCTCCGTAATTGTTTGATTTCGCTGCGCAGTGCTGTTGATGAGATCGTGGTGGTCGATACCGGGTCCACCGACAGCAGCGTCAGAATTGCCGAAGAATGCGGCGCCAGGCTGGTCCATTTTCCGTGGAGTGGCAGCTTTGCCGAGGCCCGGAATCGCGGGCTTCAAGAGTGCCGCTCGGATTGGATTCTTTATATTGACGCCGATGAGTGCCTCAGTCTCGATCCCGGCGTGCGTCTTCAATCACAACTCGAGACCGGTTG
>CAIYXE010000221.1 GCA_903930095.1 uncultured Hyphomicrobiales bacterium | reverse complement strand
CTCCAGCCTCTACAGCACTGCCAAGGACAACAAGATCCCGGGCTACATCGTCGCCGAGCTGACGCGCATCTTCGCCTATGACGTGGACTTCCAGCGCCAGGTGAAGGCGAATGACACCTTTGATGTGTTCTACGGCAACCCGCTCACCGGCTCGTCATCGAAGCGCAAGGTGCTGCATTACGCGCAGCTGACTCTCGAGGGCAAGTCCAGGACCTATTACCGCTTCACCACCAAGGACGGCCAGACCGACTACTATGACGAGAATGGCCGGAGCGCGCAGAAATCCCTGCTCAAGACGCCGGTCTCGGGCGCGCGCCTGACGTCCGGCTTCGGCATGCGCCGCCATCCGCTGCTCGGCTACTCGAAGATGCATGCGGGCGTGGACTTCGGCGCGCCGCATGGAACACCGATTCGGGCCGCAGGCTCCGGCGTCGTGCAACTCGCCGGACGCCATGGCGCCTATGGCATCACGGTCGAGGTCAAGCACGACAACAAGTACGAAACGCTTTACGCCCACATGAGCAAGCTCGCCGCAGGCATCCGCCGCGGCGCCAAGGTGAACCAGGGCCAGATCATCGGTTATGTCGGTTCGACCGGCCGCTCCACCGGCCCGCACCTTCATTACGAAGTCCATGTGAACAACCGGCCCGTCAACCCCACCCGCATCAAGGCCGCTGGCGGCAAGCATCTTGCCGGCAAGGAGTTGGCGAGGTTTAACCAGCTCAAGGCGCGCGTTGAGGCCATGATGCAGCAGGCGCCGTCAGCGCTCCAGGTGGCAGCAGTCAAACCGTAACCGGCTGGCGCCGCGCCGGCGGGCCTCAGAAGAGCTGAGCGGCGTGCGCATCTTTCTCACCTTCCTCGTGGCCTATGTGCTGAGCCAGTTCTACCGCTCCTTCCTGGCGGTGATCGCGCCTGAACTCGCGGTGGAACTCTCTCTCGGCCCGCAAGCACTCGGCAATCTCCACGCCCTGTGGATCCTCGGCTTCGTTGCAACGCAGTTTCCCGTCGGATGGGCGCTGGACACGGTCGGACCGCGGAGAACCGTATCGCTGCAGATGCTTTTGGCCGTTGCCGGCGCCCTGCTCTTCGCAATGGCCGAAAGCACTGCGGCTCTCAACATCGCCATGCTGCTGATCGGCGCGGGCTGCGGCTCAATCTATATGGGCGCCATCTACCTTTTCGGGCGGATGGCCGCACCCCAGCGCTTTGCCCTGCTCTGCTCATGGCTGCTCGGGCTTGGCACGGCAGGCAATCTCCTGGCCGCCTCGCCGCTCGCCTGGGTGGCACAGTCGATCGGCTGGCGCGGGGCCATGGCGTGGATGGCGGCCGCAACCGCAGCATCGGCGCTCTCGGTTCTGCTGTTGATCCGCGATCCGGTGCGCATCACGGCGCACGGCTCTCGCGGGCTTCTCGAAGGCATCGGGGACGTGCTCAAAATCCGCGCGCTCTGGCCGCTTCTGCCCATCACGGCCGTCAGCTATGCCGTGGTGCTGTCAGAGCGGGGCCTGTGGGCAGGGCCGTTCTTTTCCTCCGTCTACGGACTTGATCCGGTGGCGCGCGGCCATGCGCTGCTCGTCATGGCGGCGGCCATGTCGGCAGGCGCCATGGCCTATGGCCCGCTGGACAGGCTGTTGGGAACGCGCAAATGGGTGGTGTTCGGCGGAGTCACCGTCACGGCCATCTGCTTTGCGCTGCTGGCACTGCCCGGCCTGCCGGTTGGCTGGGCCATCACCCTCATGGGCCTGCTCGGCGGCTTCGGCATGACCTATGGCGTGCTGATGGCCCATGGGCGGGCCTTCGTGCCGGACCACCTGCTGGGCCGCGGCATCACGCTGCTGAACGTGCTGTTCATCGGCGGTGCAGGCGTTCTGCAGCCGCTGAGCGGATCGCTGATGAGCAGGCTGCAGGACACGCCGCCTGCGCAATCCCATGCCACGCTGCACCTGATCTTCGCGAGCCTCCTCGTCATCGGCCTTGTGATCTACGCGTTCTCCCGGGACAATCCGCCGAAGGGGTGAGGTCAGGCTGAAAGACCCAATTCCCGCTGCACACGCTTCGGCAGGTTGAGCGCCGCCAGCCTGTAGCTTTCCCGCAGATAGTCCTTGAGCGCGGCATCATCGAGCGTCTCCGCCGTCTGCCGCTGCAGCCAGAGAAGCCCGCGCGAGGCGAGATAGGGTGCAGGCCTCATGCCCGGCCTGTCCTTGAGAAGATCGAAACTCATCGGCGAGGTCTTGAAGGTGATGTCGAGTGACGGCCCCTCCCAGTGCGAGGCGATGGCGAAGACCTTGCCCCTGGGCCCGCCCACCTTCCACACATGCGCATTGTCCCACTGCACCACATGCGCAGTATGGGGAAGGCTGCGGCAGAAGCGGTTGTAGCCGTCGAGAGTCATGCATGGAACTGTGCCACTGCCTCGGCCAAAGCGAAAGGGCGGCCCCACAGGACCGCCCTTTCCATTCCTGGTCTCAGATCAGTGCAGCTTCACGACCTTCGGGTCGACCGGCTTGCCGCCCACCGCTACGCCGTTGAAGGTCAGCACGCCTGCCGTGGCGCCAATCTCCACCGTGTCGCCATCCTTGATACGGCCAGCGAGAAGCTCTTCGGCGAGCGGATCCTGAAGGTTCTTCTGGATCACGCGCTTCAGGGGACGTGCGCCATAGGCCGGGTCGTAGCCCTTCTCGGCCAGCCAGTTCCGCGCGGCGTCAGAGACCGTGATCTCGATCTTCCGGTCGGTGAGCAGCTTCTTGAGCCTGCCGATCTGGATGTCGACAATCGCCCCCATGTTCTCGCGCTTCAGCCTGTGGAACAGGATGATCTCGTCAAGACGGTTGAGGAACTCCGGACGGAAGTGCCCACGCACCACGCCCATCACCTGGTCCCTCACCACGTCAACATCCTGCGTCTCGCCGAGGTTGACGAGATACTCGGAACCCAAGTTCGATGTCATGATGATCAGCGTGTTCTTGAAATCCACGGTGCGGCCCTGGCCATCCGTCAGGCGGCCATCATCCAGCACCTGGAGCAGCACGTTGAACACGTCCGGATGCGCCTTCTCGATCTCGTCGAACAGCACGACCTGGTAGGGCCTGCGCCGCACGGCTTCGGTCAAGGCACCGCCCTCATCATAGCCGACATAGCCCGGAGGAGCACCAATCAGACGCGAGACGGAGTGCTTCTCCATGTATTCCGACATGTCGATCCGCACCATCGCATGCTCGTCATCGAACATGAAGGAGGCCAAGGCCTTGGTCAGTTCCGTCTTGCCGACACCCGTGGGGCCCAAGAACATGAAGGAGCCGATCGGCCGGTTGGGGTCCTGAAGCCCCGCACGCGCGCGGCGAACCGCGGTTGAAACCGCCTCCACCGCTTCCGTCTGGCCGACGACGCGGTTGCCCAACGCCTTCTCCATGGCCAGCAGCTTGTCGCGCTCACCCTCCAGCATCTTGTCGACGGGAACGCCGGTCCAGCGCGAGACGACCTGAGCCACGTGATTTTCCGTTACGGCCTCCTCGAGCATCTTGCCGCTCGACCGCTCTTCCGCCTCCTTCAGCTTCTTCTCGAGGCCGGGGATGGTCGCATAGGCCAGCTCGCCCGCCTTGGCGAAATCGCCCTTGCGCTGCGCCTGGTCCAGTTCGAAGCGTGCCTTCTCCAACTCCTCCTTCACCTTGGAGGCGGAGGCGATCTGCTCCTTCTCCGCCTGCCAGCGGCTGGTCATGGAGGAAGACCTCTCCTCGAAGTCCGCGAGTTCCTTTTCCAGCTTGCCAAGGCGGTCCTTGGAGGCCTGGTCGGTTTCCTTCTTCAGCGCCTCACGCTCGATCTGCAGCTGCATGATGCGGCGGTCGATCTCGTCGAGCTCTTCGGGCTTCGAATCGACCTGCATGCGCAGCCGCGAGGCCGCCTCGTCCATCAGGTCGATGGCCTTGTCGGGCAGGAAGCGGTCGGTGATGTAGCG
>CAIYXE010000220.1 GCA_903930095.1 uncultured Hyphomicrobiales bacterium | reverse complement strand
GATTCCTGGCGCGGTTGAAGAGGGGAGGCATCCGAATATGAGCGTGACGATTGATACGAACTCTTCGCCCGCGATGGCGAAGGAAGGCCCAATCACCAGATTTTTCCGCGCCACCGAGATCGATGCCCGCGTTGTCGGCATGATCGCCGCCATCCTTGGCGTGTGGTTCATATTCGAGATCCTGACCGCCCTTCAGCTGTGGACGCAGGAGCGCCCCTTCAACGAGGGCCTGCTCGGCGGCTCCTTCCTGATGCCGCGCAACCTGTGGACGCTGCTGGTCCAGACCGCCTCGATCGCCATCATGGCGACGGGCATGGTTCTGGTCATCGTCATGCGCCACATCGACCTGTCCGTGGGCGGAATTCTGACCCTTGTCGCCACCATCTCTGCCGTTCTGCAAGTGCAGTATCTGGGCCCGGCGCTGGGCGTCGGCCACTGGTCGATCTGGATCATCGCAACCCTTGTGGCATTGGGCGTCGGAATCTTGATCGGCGCCTTCAACGGCTACCTCACGGCCTATCTCGCCATTCCTTCCTTCATCGTCACGCTGGGCGGCCTCATCGCCTATGGCCGGGGCATCGGCTTCTACATTTCCGATGGAGTGACCATTGCCCCTCTCGACAAGACATTCAAGATCGTCGGCGGTGGTGTTCCCGATTCCTGGCTGGGCCCAACCTGGAGCTGGAGCCTCGCGGCCATCGCCTGCGCGGCCGTCGCCTGGTCGATCGCCAATGGCCGAAAGCAGCGCAAGCGCTTCAACTTCGCGATGCGCCCGATGTGGGCGGAAATCCTGCTGCTATTGCTTGCGGCGATGGCGATCCTCGGCGTCACGCTGATCGTCAATTCCTATCCCTGGCCTCCCAAGCTCATCGAGCAATATGCCCTCCTCAACCAGATCCCGATCCCCGCGGGCGTCGAGGACAAGAGCGGACAGGCCATCTGCATGGCTGGTGACAAAGCGGTGCGCTGCGCCGACGGCCTGATCTTCTACACCGGCTATGCGGTGCCCGTGCTGATCGCCCTGGCCGTGGGGCTGATCATGACCTTCATTGCGAGCCGCACGCAGTTCGGGCGCTATGTCTTCGCCATCGGTGGCAACCCGGAGGCCGCGGAACTGGCGGGTATCAACACCCGGATGATGACGGTCAAGGTCTTCGCGCTGATGGGCCTTCTCGCGGCGATTTCGGCCATCGTGTCATCCGCGCGCCTCGACGCCGCCACAGTGTCGCTGGGTGATCTCAACGAGCTCTATGTCATCGCCGCCGCCGTCATCGGCGGCACGTCTCTCGCGGGTGGCCTCGGCACCATCTACGGCGCCATGCTGGGCGCGCTGATGATGCAGTCCATCTCCTCGGGCATGCAATTGCTGAACCTGCCCTCTTCGTGGCAGAACATCATCGTGGGATCGGTTCTTGTCTTCGCGGTCTTCGTTGACCAAGTCTACCGCCGGCGCGTCAAGTAAGGGGAGGCAGAGATGACAACGCACAAGCACCCGACGATCGTGGAGCGTACCGGCCCCGCGCTGATCGAGATGAAGGACATCTCCATCGCCTTCGGCGGCATCAAGGCGGTGGACCATGCCTCGGTCGACCTCTACCCCGGCGAGGTGGTGGGCCTCCTCGGCCACAATGGCGCGGGCAAGTCGACGCTGATCAAGATCCTGTCTGGCGCCTACAAGCGCGACCAGGGCGACATCTTCATCAGCGGGAGCAAGGTGGAGATCAACAATCCGCGCGATGCCAAGGCGCTGGGCATCGAGACCATCTACCAGACGCTGGCGCTGGCCGACAATGTCGACGCCGCCGCCAACCTCTATCTCGGCCGCGAACTCAGGACGCGCTGGGGCACCCTCGATGATGCCGCGATGGAAGCCGAATGCCGCAAGGTGATGGGCCGCCTCAACCCGAATTTCCGCCGCTTCAAGGAGCCGGTGATGGCACTGTCGGGCGGCCAGCGCCAGTCGGTGGCAATCGCCAGGGCCATCCACTTCAACGCGCGAATCCTCATCATGGACGAGCCGACGGCAGCGCTCGGGCCCCAGGAAACCGCACAGGTGGGCGAACTCATCAAGCAGCTCAAGGCCGAAGGCATCGGCATCTTCCTCATCAGCCACGACATCCATGACGTGTTCGACCTGGCCGACCGCGTGACGGTGATGAAGAATGGCCGCGTGGTGGGCACCGCGCGCACCACCGACGTCGACCACGACGAGGTGCTGGGCATGATCATCGCCGGCAAGTGCCCGCCCGGCGCGATCCCGGGTCCTGGCGCCCTGCAGAGCGCCGCGTGAGTCCCACGCCGGGCTTCGACGTCGTCTCGCTTGGTGAACCGCTCTACGAGTTGAACCGCCAGCCCGACGGGCGCTATCTCGCGGGCTTCGGCGGCGACACGCTGAACGTGGCGATCGCCGCCGCGCGGCTCGGCAGCCGTGCTGCCTATGTGACGCGGCTCGGCGCCGATATCTTTGCGGACGAACTCCGCGGCCTGATGGCGCGCGAGGGAATCGATGCCTCGGGCGTGATCCGCGATGCGGAGGCACCGACGGGCCTCTACTTCGTCACGCACGGTCCTGAGGGACATGTCTTCACCTATCGCCGCAAGGGCTCCGCCGCCAGCCTGATGACGCCTGGAGACCTCACGCCGGACCTGATCGCGGGCGCCCGCTTCCTGCATGTCTCTGGCATCAGCCAGGCGATCAGCGCCACGGCGGCGGCAACCGTCACCGCCGCCATCGCCATGGCCCGGGGTGCCGGGGCGGGCATCTCCTTCGACACCAATTTCAGGCCGCGGCTGTGGACGGCGGCGCAGGCATTGCCGGCCATCGAAGAGGCCTCCCGCCATGCCGACATCCTCAAGACCTCGCAGGAGGATTGTGCCGCACTCCTTGGGCTTTCGGACCCCCAGGACATTGCCCGGCACTTTCTGGTGCTGGGCGCGCGCGCGGTGGTGGTGACGCTGGGCCGGGAGGGGGTGTTCATGGCCACCCCGGAGGGATCCATGCATGTGCCGGGGATCAGCGTCGCGGCGGTTGATGCCACGGGGGCGGGCGATGCCTTCACCGGGGCGCTGCTCAGCGAGCGCGCCCGTGGCCGGCCCTTGGCCGAGGCCGTGCGCTTCGCCAATGCCGCGGCGGCGCTTTCAACCCTTGGCTACGGCGCCATTGCACCGCTGCCGGTACGCGCGGCGGTTGATGCCGCCTTCCGCGCGTCAGCCCTGGTTGATCTGGATCAAGGCCCCGCGGCTGCGGGGCGCTGAAGGTGTCCGTCGTTATCAGGAATTTCGTCCCCGTTCATGTCAGAACCGCCCGCCAGTGCAAGCGTGAGTTCCGTCGCCAGGAACCCCCTCGACATGATCGCCAGCGCCCATGCCGTGCAGGTACAGATGTGCGATGCCATGGAGCGCATCGCCGATGGCCTGCCCGACGAGGTGGACCGCAGGCTCTGTGCCCAGCTTGCCTCCTGCCTCGCGTTCGATCTTCCGCTTCACCACCAGGACGAGGAGGTGGCGCTGTTCCCCCTGCTCAGGCGGCGCGCACTTCCCGAGGACGGGCTGGACAGGATCCTCGACCGGCTCGCGGCGGAACATTCCTCCGACAACGACTTCGCCTCCGAGATCGCCGAGGCGCTGGAGGTCCTGGCCCAGGGCAGCCGGCCGCAGAACCCGGAGATGCTGGGCTATATGCTGCGCGGCTTCTTCGAGCGCTACCGGCGCCATGTCCACTGGGAGAATACGCTGGTCATGCCGCTCGCGCGCCTCAGGCTGACCCCGGACGATCTTCAGGCATTGCAGGCCCAGATGGACGAGAACCGCCGCCAGGCCGGCTGACGCGGGCCGGCAGGGATCAGCGATGAGCGCCGGGCCGTCCAGCGCTGCCAACACGCGCCTGTGGGCATCGCTGGCGGTCGCCGCCAGCGGCGCCATGTGGGGCGGGTTCTGGGTGCCGCTGCGCTGGCTCGAGTCGCAGGGCCTGGGCGGGGCCTGGGTCAGCGTCGTCTTCTTCGCGGTGGCCGCGGTGATGCCGCTGCCCCTGATGCTGCGCAAGCCGGCCTGGCGGGGGTTCTCAAACCAGCTCGTTACCGGCACCCTCCTCGGCCTCGCCTTCACGCTTTACACGGTGAGCCTCGTGCTGACCGATGTGATCAACGCCATCCTGCTGTTCTATCTCACGCCCGTCTGGAGCACGCTGGCCGGGGTCGTGCTGATGAAGGAGCGCCTGAGCCTGAGCAGGGGCGTTGCCATGTGCCTTGGCCTTGCCGGCATGGTCTTCATCCTGGGCTTCGAGAATGGCTTGCCCTTGCCGTCCAATGCGGGCGACGTGCTGGCCCTCGTCAGCGGCATGCTGTGGGCGGCGGGTACCCTGCGCAGCTTCCGCATGCCGTCAGATGCCGTCGCACTCCCTGTCTTCACCTTCTGTCTCGGTGGCCTTGCCGCATCGCTTGCCGTGGCTGCTGCCGCCGCCTGGCTCGGCTCGCCGGTCGCGGCGATCAGCGAGCCTGCCGCCGTGTTGCCCTGGGCGGTGCTGTTCGCGCTGGTCATCTTCGTGCCGCCGAACTTTCTCGTCCTGTGGGCGGCCCAGCGCATCGATTCGGGCCGCGTCGGCATCCTGCTGATGACGGAGGTGCTGGCGGGCGCCATCACTGCCTGGGCCTTCGCCGGCGAGCCCTTCGGCGCGATGGAGTTCACCGGCACCGCGCTCATCCTCTGCGCCGGGCTGGTCGAGGTGCTGGGCCGCCGCTGAACCCGTCAGAGGATCAGCAACTCGGCGTCCTTCGGCATCATGTCGGCGCCGTTGGTGGGCGCCATGTCCTGCGGGCAGGCGGAGAATACGATGATGGCGTCCATCTCCAGCCTGAGCGTGACATGGCTTCCAGGGCGCGCAACCGGCGGCTCGATCACCAGTTCGCCATCGGGCTTGATTGCCGAATTCTGGAACAGGTTGAGGGGCGATGGCGTCTCCGTGGGCGAAAGGCCAAGCTCGCCCAGCGCCTCGCGCAGATTGTCGGTGCAGTTACGGTGATAGGTTTCAGCACCCAGCATGCGGTAGCGGTGAACATCGCAGGCGGCAAGCAGCGTGTCATGAACACCGCCTGAGCTATCCTCAACCAGGGTAAGGATCGGACGGCGCCGGTTGGTGAGCAGCACCGAGCCCACCACCGGGTTGACGCGGCCCATGTGCACGCGTGCGTGCTCCATCGACATGAATTCGGACATGTCGTCCGCCGCGAAGGCCCAGGTGTCGACCACCTGCATGCCATGCGTGTTGACGACGCGGACCTGCTGGCCCCGCGCCAGCTTCATGGCCTTGCCCGTGCGGGCGGTGAGCGTGATCGATTCCGGCATTCTTCACCTTTCATTTGCCTTGTCAGTATGTCGGTACGCGGTGGGATTGGCCAGCCCCGCCTCACCTCCAGCCTCGCACAAACTTGGCTTTCTAGGGTTCTCTTCCAACGCCAACCGGGCCAGCCGAAGAGCATGACAGATATATCCGGCATCACCGTCCTGCGGCTCAGACCCTCGCTCGACCTCACGGCGATCGATGAGCTGCTGCGGGACCTGAAGAAGGCGCGCAACACCGCCGTCGTGATCGAGGCGGGAGAGGTGAGCCGCGTCTCCACCATCGCACTCCAGGCTCTCCTCTCCGCCTGGGTCACATGGAAGTCGGACGGACACGATTTCCACGTGGCGTCCGCCTCCTCAACTCTTCTCGAAGCAGCAAACCTCCTCGGCTTACCGCCGGACTTCCTCCAAGGCGAAGGACTTTTCCCATGACCGTGACCATTCTGACCGTCGACGATTCCCGTACCATGCGCGACATGCTGCGCATGGCGCTGATGGACGCGGGCTTCCGCGTGGTGCAGGCCGAGGACGGCTTGCACGGGCTCGATGTCCTGCGGCAAGAAATGCCTCAGGTCGTCATCACCGACATCAACATGCCGCGCATGGACGGCTTCGGCTTCATCGAGGCCGTGCGTCAGGACCAGGCATACCGCGCCGTTCCGATCCTCGTTCTCACCACCGAAAGCGACGAGGAGAAGAAGACGCGTGCCAGGCGCGCTGGCGCCACGGGCTGGATCGTCAAACCCTTCGACCCGGCGAAGCTCATCGCCGCCGTGCGCCGCGTCGCCGCCTGAGCGGGAGGACACCCTATGGACGCGATGGCCGAAATCAGGCTGACCTTCTTCCAGGAATGCGAGGAACAGCTCGCTGCCCTCGAGAAGGGCCTGCTCAGCATGCAGGAGGGCGACACGGACTCGGAAACCGTGAACGCCGTGTTCCGCGCCGTGCACTCGATCAAGGGTGGCGCGGGGGCCTTCAAGCTCGATGCGCTTGTGAGCTTTGCGCATGTCTTCGAGACCTCGCTTGACCGCGTGCGCTCGGGCAGCCTCGCAACTGACACAGACGTCATGAAACTGTTTCTCAGGGCCGCAGACGCACTCGCCGACCTCGTCGCGGAAAGCCGTGAAGGCTCCCTCGGCGACACCGCGCCCTATGACGCCATCGAAGAAGAATTCAATGCCCTCATGGGCGGAGCTGGCGCCGGTGCGGGCGCTGATGACGACCTCGCCGACCTCGACTTCAGCCCTGTCACCACGGCCTTTGACGTGCCGGAGGATGGTCCGCCGGTGCAGCCGGTCAACGTGTTCCACATCCGCTTCCGGCCGCTGCGCGACATGTATGCCAAGGCGAATGATCCGGTGGCGCTGTTCCGCGAGCTTGGCCGCATCGGCAGCCTCACCTGCCAGTGCGACCTCAAGAACCTGCCCTTCCTCGACACGATGGACCCGGAGGACAGCTACCTGTCCTGGGACCTTCGCCTCGAGACTGCGAGCGAACAGGCAGCGGTAAAGGAAGTGTTCGACTTCGTTGACGGTGACTGCGATCTCCTCATCGAGGCGGAGGCTCAACCTCAGCTGCCCGCCGCTGACCAACCCGGCAACCTTGATATCGCTGCGATCATGAAGAAGGTGCATGAAGAGGCCCCGGGCCTCGTCGTGGGCCGGGCCGCCGCATCGGCCCAGGCCGCGGGCGTGGTGGAAGCCTCAGATCCGGCCGCCCCGAAGGCTTCCGTCAGGACGGCCGTGCAACCGACGATCCGCGTCGATCTCGACCGCGTCGACCGCCTCATCAACCTGGTGGGCGAACTCGTCATCAACCAGGCGATGCTGACCCAGCGCGTGCTGTTCTCCAGCCACGTCCGCGACCGCGAGGTGACATCGAGTCTCGAGGAACTGGAACGGCTCACCCGTGAGATCCAGGAAAGCGTGATGGCGATCCGCGCCCAGCCGGTGCGGCCGCTGTTCCAGCGCATGTCGCGCATTGTGCGCGAGGTGGCGGATGCCACCGGCAAGGACGTGCGCCTGCGCACCGAAGGCGAATCAACCGAGGTCGACAAGACGGTCGTCGAACTGCTTGCCGACCCGCTGACCCACATGATCCGCAACGCGGTCGACCACGGGCTTGAAAGCCCCGAGCAGCGCATATCTGCCGGAAAGCCGCCCGAGGGTGCCGTCCGGCTGGCCGCCGCGCACCGCTCCGGCCGCGTCATCATCGAGGTGAGCGACGACGGCGCGGGCATCAACCGGCCGCGCGTTCTGCAGAAGGCGATTGCCAACGGGCTGGTCGCACCCGATGCCCAGCTGAACGACGCAGAAATCGACAATCTGTTGTTCTTGCCGGGCTTCTCCACCGCGCAATCCGTCTCCAACATTTCCGGGCGCGGCGTCGGCATGGATGTGGTCAAGCGCTCGATCCAGGCGCTGGGGGGCCGTATCTCGATCGCGTCTTCGCCCGGCCAGGGCTCTACCTTCACCCTCAGCTTGCCGCTGACGCTCGCCGTGCTCGACGGCATCGTGGTCACCGTCGACGAGCAGACCTATGTGATCCCGCTCACCGCCATCGTCGAGACGGTGAAGCACGAGTCCTCGCGCATCCATCACGTCGGAGAATATTCCTTTGTGCTGAGGGTGAGGGACGTGCTGGTGCCGTTGATCGACGTCGGCGCGGAGCTTGGCGTCAGGCCGCCCTCGAGCCAGGTGCGGCAGGGGGTCGCCATCCTCATCGAGACGGCGAACGGCTCGCGCAGCGCGCTCCTCGTCGACAATATCCAGGACCAGCGCCAGGTCGTCATCAAGAGCCTCGAGACCAACTACAAGCGCGTCGACGGCATTGCCGCCGCCACCATCCTCGGCGACGGGCGCGTCGCCATGATCCTCGACGTCGACGCGCTGGTGGGCCTGCGCCACCACGACCGCAGCCCGGCCGAAATCCCCTTTGCAAAAGCGAGCTGACCGCCATGATCGAGAAATCCCCACATGACCTTGCCCGTGAAGCCGAGTTCGTGGCCTTTCGCGCCGGAGGCCTCGAGTTCTGCATCAACATCATGTCGGTGCGCGAGATCCGTGGCTGGGCGCCAGCCACCGCCATTCCGCGCGCACCCTCCTACATCCGCGGCGTCATCAACCTGCGCGGCGTGGTGCTGCCCATCGTCGACCTGGGCGTGAGGCTGGGTCTTCCCGGCACTGAGCCCACCGCGCGCCACGTCATCATCGTGGCGCAGGTGGGAGAGCGCGCCGCGGGGCTTCTGGTCGACTCGGTTTCAGACATCCTGTCGGTCGAGGATTCGAGCATTCAGCCCACACCCGACGTGGCGTCCAATCTCGCCCGCACCTTCGTGCGCGGTGTCATCGCCATGGACGGCCGCATGATCTCCGTCATCACCCTCGACCACGTGCTGCCGGCGATGGAGCTCGAGGCGGCATGAGGGCTCACGCTGCGACTTCCGTGGCTGCCACGAAGCCGCAGCCCTTGCCTGCCGGCGAGTTCGGCTACAGCATCGAGGATTTCGAGTTTATTGCCACGACGCTTTACGAGGACGCCGGGATCCATCTTCCATCGACCAAGGCGAACCTCGTCTACTCACGCCTGGCCAAACGGCTGCGCAAGCTCGGGCTTGAAAGCTTCCGCGACTACTGCAGCTTCGTCGGCTCCTCGGACGGTGCGGACGAGCGCGCGCAGATGATCGCGGCGCTGACCACCAACGTCACGCGCTTTTTCCGCGAGCCGCATCACTTCGAGCACCTCAAGGACCGCATCCTTGCCCCGCAGTTGAAGGATATCCGCTCCGGCCAGCGGCTGCGCATCTGGTCGGCAGGCTGCTCGAGCGGGCAGGAGCCCTATTCGATCGCGCTCGCCATCCTCTCGCTCCTGCCGGACGCGCGCGCTTACAACGTGCGGATTCTCGCCACCGACATCAACGTCCATGTGCTCGAGATGGCGCGCCGCGCCGTCTACACGGCGGATGAGGTGAGGAACGTTCCCGTGGAGCTGCGCCGCGCCTGGATGGAGCAGGCGGGCTCTGGAAATGTCCGGCTCGACGATGGCCCGCGCGGACTAGTCACCCTCCGGCCCCTGAACCTCGTCGGCGCATGGCCGATGAGCGGCCCCTTCGATGCCGTGTTCTGCCGGAATGTCCTGATTTATTTCGATGAGAAAACCCAGATGCGCATTCTGAACCGCCTGACCAGCCTCATCCGCCCGGGGGGCTACCTTTATCTCGGCCACTCCGAGCGCCTCGTGGGTCCCGCCGAGGCACTTTTCAAGATCGACGGAACCACCGTCTACCGCAAGCTCGGAGGAGTGGAGCAATGACTGGAGCCATCAAGGTCCTCGTTGTCGATGACTCGCCCACCATGAGGCAGATCGTGACGCGCATTCTGGAAGACGACCCGGATATCGACGTCGTGGGCTCTGCCAAATCGGCCCTGCAGGCACGCGAGCTGATCAAGATGCTCAATCCGGATGTCATGACCCTTGACGTCGAGATGCCGGAGATGGACGGCCTGTCCTTCCTCGAACGGGTGATGCGGCTGCGGCCAATGCCGGTGGTGATGGTCTCCTCGATGACCGCCAAGGGCACGGATACCACGATCGAGGCGCTCGCACTCGGCGCGGTGGACTGCGTGGTCAAGCCCTCGCCCGGCAATCCGAACAGCTTCGATGAACTTCCCGCCAAGGTGAAAGTCGCCTCGAAGGTGAAGCGGCGCGTGCCGGTGGCGGCAGCCGTGGAGCAGACGCCGCGCGTCAGCGAAAACTATCAGCCTGACGGCAAGATCGTGGCGATCGGTTCGTCCACGGGCGGTGTGGAGGCGCTGATCTCGATTCTCACCGCCTTCCCGCGGAACTGCCCCCCGACGCTGGTGACCCAGCACATGCCGCCGGTTTTCACCCGCAACCTGGCGGCCCGCCTCGACAAGATGTGCGCCCCGAACGTGGTGGAGGCAACTGTTGGCGCGCCCCTGGTGCCGGGCACTGTGTACATCGCCCCCGGCGGTGATCTCCACCTCGAGGTCGCCGGGCGCTCGACCTTCACCTGCGCACTCAAGCCGGGCGGCCTCGTCAACGGGCACTGCCCCTCGATTGACAGGCTCTTCAGTTCAATGGCGCGGTCTCTGGGGCCGCGCTGCCTGGGTGCCTTGCTCACGGGCATGGGCCGGGACGGAGCGCAGGGCCTGCTCGACATCCGCGACGCCGGCGGGCGCACCTTCGCGCAGGATGAGCAGTCGTCAATCGTCTACGGCATGCCCAAGGCCGCCGTGGAAGTTGGCGCCGTCGAATTCCAATATCCTCTCGTGCGCATGGGCCATGCGATCGTCGAGGCAACCTCGGCCAAGCTCTAGCGGAGAGAATCCATGCCTTTCATGCAGCATCTGAAGGTGATGGTGGTGGACGATACGTCCGTCAGCCGCATGCTTCTGGTGGACAGCCTCAACGGAATCGGAATCAAGAACATCACGCTGGCGGGCGACGGTGAGCAGGCGCTTCAGCTGATGATGGCAAGCCCCTGCCACATCGTGTTTTCCGACATGAACATGCCGAAACTCAACGGGTTGCAGCTGCTGAAGGCGCTGCGCGAATATGGCCCGACCCGGCAATGCTGCTTCATCCTCGTCACTGGCAAGGGCGACCGCGCGATGATCGAGGAGGGCAAGAAGTTTGGACTCAACAATTTCCTCGCCAAGCCGTTCACGCCCGCGACCCTGAAAGCGGCCATTGAAACGGTTGTCGGCAAGCTGGTGTGAGGGAGATAACATGGACATTCAGCGCATAAATATCGTGCAGGGCGAGTTCTACGTGAGCGGCGATGAGAATGTCGCGATCAGTACCTTGCTTGGCTCCTGCGTCGCAGCCTGTATCAATGATCCGGTGGCGCAGGTGGGTGGCATGAATCACTTCCTGCTTCCGGGCAGGGAGGCGAACTCTCCCATGGCGGCGCGTCACGGCGTGCACCTGATGGAGTTGCTCATCAACGGGCTGCTGAAGCTCGGCGCGGCGCGAGGCCGCCTCGAGGCCAAGCTGTTCGGAGGCGCACGCACCATGAACGTGTTGTCCGATTACGGCGCGCAGAATGCAAAGTTCGCCGAGGAGTTCCTGCGCCGGGAAGGGATCGCCATCACCGGCGGCAGCATGGGCGGGGAGACCGGGCGGCGCATCCAGTTCTGGCCGACCAACGGCCGGGTGCGCCAGAAGCTCGTGCGCGCGGTTGACGATGCGCAGCGCGTCCAGCCCTTGCCGATGCCAGCCTCGGGCGGCGAACTGGAGCTTTTCTGACATGTCGACTTTCCAGCGTGCCGCGGTGCCGGCAGAGGCTGATCAGCACCAGGAAATGGCCATGGCGGCGCTGCTCAGGCAGCTCGCGCATGAGCTGGGCGCGCTCCAGCTCATGACAGCCGACATGGAAAGCTCGGTCGACGACATGATCGAGCGCCATGCCGGCGTGCTCGATGCGCGCAGCATTCAGAACCTGCAGCTGCTCGACATCCTGAACCAGACGCTGCTGGCGCTCGCCACCTTCGCTGGCAATGCGGCCTCGCTTTCATGCCCGGAGTGGCGGATCGACGGCAAGGCCGTCACGGCTGAACTCAAACTCGCCAGCCTTGCCCAGCGCCTGGCGCGCGGCGGGGGAGGCGCGGCCAAGCCTGCGGCCCAGTCATGTGACCAGTCCTACGAACTGTTCGCCGACGGCTAGCCGCAGGCGCGCGGCAGGTTTTTCCTAGATCCAGCCGCCGTCCACCACATAGTGCTGGTTGGTGCAGGCGGATGCCTCCTCCGAGGCGAGGAAGACCGTGAAGCGGGCGACCTCGTCCGGCATGATCTTGCGCTTCAGGCACTGGCGCTGTTCCAGTTCCTTCAGGGATTCGGGGGTGAGCCACTTGTCGATCTGGCGCTGTGTCATGATCCAGCCGGGGGCGATGGCGTTGACGCGGATGTTATAGGGCCCGTAGTCGCGCGCCAGCGAGCGGGTGAGGCCGAGGATCGCCGACTTCGACGCGGTATAGGCGGCCATGCCGCCCTGGCCGATCATCCAGGAGATCGAGCCGAAGTTGATGATCACCCCCTCGCGCGCCTCCTGCATGGCGGGAAGCACCGCCTGGGCCGCGAAGAACTGGTGTTTCAGATTGACGGCGATGCGGTCGTCCCAGTACTCCGGCGTCACCTCGGGCGTGGGGTGGCGCTCGTCGTGCGCGGCATTGTTGATGAGGATGCCGACAGGCCCCAGCGAAGCGGAAATGCGCGCCACCGCGGCGCGCAGGGCGGCGATGTCCTTCAGGTCGGTGTGTTCGAACTGGACCGCCTGGCCCTTCTCCGCGAGTTCGGCCACCAGTGTTTCCGATGCATCACGCGCGATGTCGATGAAGGCGACCCTGCACCCCTGTTCCGCGAAGCGCCGCACGATCGTCTCGCCGATTCCGGACCCGCCGCCGGTCACCAGCACCACCTTGCCTGCGAGATCACTGTAGATTGCCGCCATGATGTCCTCCTGCACGTTTGAGCATTGAGGATGCCATTACGGGACGCTGTTTTCCAGCGCGGTGAATTCTGGTCCGGGCGGGGCGAACCAACCCCTGCCAGGGGCTTCAGCGTCTGACGTCCCGCTGTGGTTGCCAGCGAAGCACCGGCGATCTGTACCGGGCAAGAAGATGCGCTGGGGATTGCTCTGCAGGATTGCGCTGCCAAGGGCTCGTCAGGTTGCACAGTGCCGATTGCGAAGGATTTGAAGGCGGCGATGACGGCTTGGCGCTCAGAATGCGGCGCTGTTGTTCATAACGCTCGCATCGTGACGACTGAACGTGCTGCTGCCACCTCGGCACAGGCAATCGTCAACATGTTCGCTGATTGGTACCGCTCGCTTGGGTTCACGGGTTGCTCGTCGCATAGCGGGCG
>CAIYXE010000219.1 GCA_903930095.1 uncultured Hyphomicrobiales bacterium | reverse complement strand
GGAGGCGCGCGACATCAGCCTCAAGGTCTATTCGGGCAAGTCCTCCGCCACCATCTCGGGAAGCGTGCTGACGAAGGAGGCGATCCACCGTCTCGCCGAAAACGCCCTCAACATGGCCCGGCTCGCCCCGCCAGACCCCCATGCCGGAATCGCCGAGCCGGCACAACTGGCAACCGTCATCCCCGACCTCGACCTTGCGGCGGATGACCTGCCGGACCCCAGGAGCCTTGAAGACCTCGCGCGGCGCGCCGAGGCAGCAGGCCTTGCGGTCAAGGGCGTGACCAAATCCTCAGGTGCGGGCGCCTCGCGGTCAGAGACCTCGGTCGGCATCGTCATCTCCAACGGCTTCTCCCAGGGCTATCGCCGCACCGGCACTGGCATCTCGATGTCGGCGATCGCAGGCGAGGGCCTCGCCATGCAGCGCGACTATGACTATTCCGCCGCCGTCCACTTCGCAGACCTGCGCGAGCCCGAAATCATCGGCCGCAGCGCGGGCGAGCGCGCGGTGAAGCGGGTGGATCCGCGCAAGATCAAGTCGCAGTCCGTGCCGGTCATCTATGACAGACGTGTCGCATCCGGCCTGATCGGCCATCTCCTCGGGGCCATCAACGGTGCTGCCATCGCGCGCGGAACGAGCTTCCTCAAGGACCAGTTGGGCCATCAGGTGTTCGGCTCCCATATCACCATCCTCGAGGATCCCTTCATCCGGCGCGGATACGGCTCGCGCCCATTCGACGGCGAGGGGCTGGCCTGTCACCGGCGGAACCTGGTCGAGAATGGCGTGCTCACCGGCTGGGTGCTCGACCTGCGCTCGGCCCGGCAGCTGGGTCTTCCGCCCACGGGGCAAGGCTCCCGTGGCGGCCCGTCGACGTCCAACGTCTATCTGCCCGCAGGTGAACAGTCGCCCGAGGAGCAGATCAAGGCCATCGTGCAGGGGCTCTACGTCACTGAACTCATCGGCTCTTCCATCAACAACGTCACAGGCGACTACAGCCGTGGCGCGTCGGGCTTCTGGATCGAGAATGGCGAACTCACCTATCCGGTGAGCGAGATCACCATTGCCGGAAACCTCAAGGACATGTTCAGGACGCTCCGGCCGGCAAGCAACCTCGAGTTCCGCGCCTCGGTGAACGCCCCCAACTGCCTCGTCGAGGGGCTGACCATTGCCGGCGTCTGACGCGCTGAAAGACGACGCCACCCTGCTCTTCGACGCCGTCCGCGAGGCGGGGGAGCTGGGCCGCAGCCTGTCGAGGCGCAGCGGCCTCCAGTGCTGGACCAAACCCGATGGCTCACAGGTGACGGAGGGCGACCTCGCCATCAACGACCTGCTGGCGCAACGGCTGAATTCCGCCCGCCCCTCCTATGGCTGGCTGTCGGAGGAGACGCCCGACTTGCCGCAGGGCCGCATGGCGCAGGAAAAGCTGTGGATCATCGACCCCATTGACGGCACCCGCGCCTTCATCGAGGGCCGCCAGGAATGGTGCGTTGCAGCAGCCCTGGCCATCGGCGGGCGCCCGGTGCTCGCGGCCGTCTACAGGCCGCTGCGCAATGAATTCTATGCCGCAACAGTGGGCGAAGGGGCAAGCCTCAACGGCGAACCGCTCCGGATGAATGATCCTGCGAGGCTCGAGGGTGCCGTCATCGCCGGGAACCGAAAGGCGCTTTCGGGCCTCGCCCGTCTCGGCATCACGGGTGATGCCAGTGGCCAGCTGCCACTGCAATTGCGGCTCGCCTATGTGGCGGCGGGCCGCCTGGACGGCGCCGTCTCGATCGGGAAGCGCCACGACTGGGACCTCGCGGCAGGCGAACTGCTCGTCATCGAGGCCGGCGGGGCCGTCTCTTCATCTTTTGGCGAAGGATACATTTACAACCGTCCCGAGCCGTGGCAGCAAGGCCTCGTTGCTGCAGGTGCGAAGCGCCACGCAGCGCTGATCGAAGCTCTGAGGACCCTATGACCAAAGCCCCAACCAAGCCCGATACCCAGCTTCTCCACCTCGTCTTTGGAGGCGAGCTCGACGATGTGAAATCGGTGACATTCAGGGACCTGGCGAAGCTCGACGTCGTGGGCTTCTACCCCAATTACGCCGAGGCCTACCAGGCCTGGCTGGCCAAGGCCCGCGAGACGCTGGACAACGCCCAGATGCGCTATTTCATCGTCCACCTCCACCGCCTGCTCGACCCCTCGGACGGCAAGGCCGGCTGAACGCGTCAATCTCAGGCAATCCGCCCATCATGAGCAGCCCCAGTAATCTCCGCGCCATCCTTGCGATGGTGGTTGCCATGGGCATGTTCGTTACCTCCGACAGCTGCATGAAGCTGGCGCTGGCGGATGCGCCGCTCGGCCAGCTGATGCTGATGCGCGGCATCGCCTCGGTGCTGATCTGCCTCAGCCTCATCGCCGCCCTGGGCCAGGCTCATCATCTGCAGCGCATGTTCAACGGCTGGCTGGTGGGCCGTGGCCTCCTTGAGGTCGTTGCCAATGTCAGCTTCACGCTGGGCCTCGGCTTCATCGCCATCGCCGATCTGGTGGCGATCGCACAGACGGCTCCGCTCTTCGTGCTGCTGGGCGCCTGGGCCTTCCGGAGCGAAGAACCCGGGCGCATGCGCCTGACGCTGATCCTCTTCGGCCTCGCGGGGGCACTCCTCGTGGCCCAGCCCGGCGGCGGGGCGTCCTCCTTCTACGCCATGCTCGCCTTCCTTTGCCCAATGGCCGCCGCCACCCGTGACCTTATCACGCCGCGCGCGCCCCGCGACGTGCCCCCGCTCGTCGCCACCCTGACGCTTCTGGTGGTTCTCGGCGCAGCAGGCGGCATCGGCACGCTTGCCTTCGAGACGCCGCGCATGCCCGACATGCGGGAAACGCTGCTGATGGTCATGGCAGGCGCCACCGCGGTTGCCGGGCACTTTCTGCTCTATGTCGCCTATCGCATGGCGGCGGCGCGCACGGTCGCGCCCTTCATGTACACGCTTACCATCTGGGCGGTGCTGTCAAGCGTCGTCCTGTTCGGCGACATCCCGAACTCTCTCGCCATGGCAGGCATGGGTCTCGTGGCGATTGCGGGTCTCGCCATCATCTGGCTCGACGGCCGCCAGCGCCGCGAGGAGGCGCGGCTGGCGGCGGAGGCACAAGTCTAGAGCCGCAAAAGTGGTTTCCACTTTTGCGGATCATGCTCGGTATCTCGCGGAAGATGCGGGCCCGTTCGTCACTGCGCCGTGTAGCCGCCATCGATCAGCAGATCATGGCCGCAGATCATTCCCGATGCGCCAGAGGCGAGGAACAGGATGGCGTCTGCCACCTCGATGGGTTTGCCGAAACGGCCACCGGGAATCTTGGCCTTCATCGGATCACCCTTTTCGGGCTGGCCCCACACCTGCTCGCCCATCGGCGTGAGGATGACCGTAGGGCATACGGTATTGATCTGGATGTTGTGCTTCGCCCACTCCACCGTCATCACCTTCGTGAGCAGGTTGAGGCCAGCCTTGGACGCACAATACGCGCCATGCGAATCAAGCCCGACAACGGCCGCCTGCGAGGAGACATTTATGATCTTTCCCGCCTTCTGCGCCATCATGGCGGGCACCAGTTCGCGCGCCAGCAGGAAGGGCGCGCGGAGGTTCACGGCCATGGTGGTATCCCAATCCGAGACCTTGGCGTCGAGCAGCGAGTCGACCAAGGCCACACCGGCATTATTCACCAGAATATCGATGGTGCCAAAGGCAGCGAGCGCTTCCTTGGCAGCTTTCGCAGGCCCGTCGACGGTCGCCATGTCGGCAGCGATCGCCACACAGCGGCGTCCTCTGGCCTCGACTGCCGCCTGCACCTCCGCCAGCCCCGCTGCATCGCGGCCCACGGCTGCGATGTCGGCGCCGGCATCGGCCAGCACCTTGCAGGTTTCAAGGCCAATGCCCTTGGTGGCACCCGTGACCAGTGCGCGCTTTCCGTCGAGTGAGAATCTTTTTGTCCATTCGGCCATTGTACGTTCTCCCATTTTTGGCGATCTTTGCTTGGAGCCGGGCAATCGGTCAATGGTAAGGGAGGCAAGAAGATCATGCAGAGAATGGGACGGGTCATCAAACTCAAGGCTGAGATCATTCCGGAGTACAAGCGCATCCACGCCGCCGTCTGGCCCGAGGTGCTGAAGGCCATCCGCGACAGCAACATCCGCAACTACACGATCTTCCTCAAGGAACCGGAGAACATGCTCTTCGCCTACTGGGAGTATCATGGGACCGATTTCGACGCCGACATGAAGAAGATGGCGGATGCCCCGCGCATGAAGGAATGGTGGACCATCACCGACCCCATGCAGATTCCCTTCGAGACGCGCAAGGAAGGAGAATGGTGGGCGGAGATGGAAGACGTGTTCCATACCGACTAGCCACCCCAACTTGGTGTCACCTCCCGGCCTTCGCCGGGATGATGGCAGCTATTGTTTGTTCCGCTTCTTCCCGAAATAATTCCGCTCCAGCGTGGCGAAGGCACGCTGGTAGACGTTCTGTTCAGTGTTGGGAATGAGCGTCACATCATCCTGCGGGCTTGCCACCCAGTCGCCGGTCCAGACGCCGAAGGTTGTGTTGTCCGCCGTCACCGGCCACAGCCTGGGGCCTGAAACATAGTTCATCCACGGGATCTCGCATTTGGTGATCCGGTAGGAAAAGCTCCGCGTGATGTCGCAGAGGTGCAGGAGTTCCTCGTTCAGGTGCCCCGCGCCGAAATAGAAATCGCGAATGCCGGAGACCTTGTCGGCACGCTGGCGCTTCAGCATATGCATCTTCGTGATCTCTTCATGCCAGCCGCCCATGCCGGCGAAATCACGCATCACCTTCCACACCTCGTCCACGGGCCCCTTGATGACGCGGGACGTCCACACCTTGTTGGGTTGCCACGCCTTCCAGCGCACGGCGTCAGCGGGCTTCTCCGGTTTCGTCTTGGCGATCAGCGCGGCGAGCGACTTGAAGTTTGCGGCGAAGACATCGTTCGAGACGATCTTCACATACTTGCCCTCGTCACCCGGCGCTTCGTCGAAAGTGGCTTCCCATTCGGCGAAGGTCTGGTCCGTATGGGTCACGGGGTAAAGCCTGAGCGTTGCGAGATAGTTCTTCACCGGGAAGGCGGGCTTCTCGAAATTGTAGGTGAAGCAATGGCGCGCATCGTCCAGCATCAGCAATCGCTCGCGCACATGTGCGCCATTGGCGAGGTGGAAGGAGCGCACGCAGCCGACGACATCGGAGTCGAGGCCGTTCTCGATCTTGGATTTCACCACTGCGGTCCAATTCGGCAGGCCGTTGAAGTCACGCACGATGGACCACACGGTCTCGACGGGGGCCTTCAGGATGATTGAGGCATAGGCACGGGCCATTCTAGTGTCCTCTGGTGATGTCGCGGAAAGCATGGACGGCGGCCTCGGCGAAGGCCGGATCGTTGATATGTGCGTCAACCTCGATCAGGCGGCGGTTGGGTGCGGGCACCCAGGCGCGCCGGATCGACTCGAACAGGGCGTGGTCTGCCTCGGGATCATGGAAAGGCTTGCCGGCCTGATCGATGGCGGAAACACCGTGAAGCGGCAGAAGGAATCGCACCGGGCCTTCCATGCGGTTCACGCGCGCGGTGATCCAGCGGCCGATGACGGCGTTCTCTTCGGCCGTCGTGCGCATCAGCGTCACCTGTGCGTTGTGCACATAGAGGTTCCGGCCCGCGTGCTGCGGCGGCACGGTTTCACGCCCGCCGAAATTCACCATGTCCACCGCACCGGCCGAACCCACCCAGGGGATCTGCGTACGGATCACCGATCCGAAGCGGTCCTCCGTACAGGCAAGTACGCCGCCAAACAGGTGGTCGGCGACCTCCGTCGTCGTAATGTCGAGGGCCGCTGTGACGAGGCCTGAATCGATCAACTTCTCGAGGCACTGGCCGCCTGTTCCCGTGGCGTGGAAGACGAAGCATTCCCAGTCAGTCTCGATGAGATGGCGGATCTGCGTGATGCTCGCTGTGGTGACGCCGAACATTGTGAGGCCAACGGCGCGCCTGTCTGCGGCCAGTTTCGGCACGGCATTCAGCGCCATGCCCGCCGCCGCATGCGCCGCATTGCCAATGACGGTGCGGGTGATGGCATTGAGGCCCGCCACATCGGCCACGGCATGCATCATCATGATGTCGGTGGGGCCCACATAGGGTGCCACATTGCCCGAGGCCATGGTGGAGACCATGAGCTTCGGCACGCCGATGGGCAGCGCCCGCATCGCCGCCGTCACCATGGAGGTGTTGCCGCCGCCGCCCAGCCCCAGTAGCGCGCCGATGTCATGGCGCGACAGAAGGTAATGGGTAAGAGCCTCCGCCATTGCGGTGACGGCGCGGCCCCTGTCGCCATGGCCCAGCACGGCATCGGCACCTTGCGGGTGATGGCGCGCCACCATTTCCGGCGTCACGTCGGCCCTGGCCGTGGATGGCGTCGTCGAGATGTCGACGAGCAGCGCCGTGGCGCCCGCCGCCGTCACCCGCTCCACGGCATAGCGGAGTTCCGCCTCCTTCGTGTCGCAGGTGCCGACGACGTAGACGGGCTTCACGCCTTCGCCCAGCCCTGCTTCATGTTACGGAAGCCGAGCTTGTAGACCTCTTCCGAATTGGGCGCGAAGTCACGCCATACGCGGGTCGCCGCTGCAAGGGCTGGCATGGCACGGCCGAAGGCCTCAATGGTGAGGAAACCATCATATTTCGCCTTCTTCAGTGCCTTGTAGGTCTCAGCCCACGGCACATGGCCCTTGCCGGGCGTGCCGCGGTCGTTCTCCGAAATGTGGACGTGGACCATGTGCGGCCGGATGGTCTTGATCGCGCCGACGGGGTCCTTCTCCTCGATGTTGCTGTGGAACGTATCGTACATGCCCTGCACGTGCGGATGGCCGACCTCGTCGAGATAGTCGTTCAGCTGCTGCATCGTGTTCAGGAAATAGCATTCGAAGCGGTTCAGCGCCTCCAGCGCGAAGGTGACACCCTTGCGCCCGGCATAATCACCCGCGCGCCGGTGGAAGGAGAGTGCCCGCTTGCGCTCGGCGGCGGTTGCGGGCGATCCCGTGAAGAAGCCGAGTTCGGAATGCATCGGGCCGCCGAGGACCGGCGCGCCCAGAGCCGCCGAGCAATCGATGGTCCATTTCGCATAGTCGAGTGCCGCCGCCTGGTGCGACTTGTCGGACGACAGCGGATTCTTGCCCGACGGGCCGATGACGCTGACCACGCTGCGCGCGAGGCCGATCCTGTCAAGGAGTTCGCCGAGGCGTGCATAGTGATCGGGATCGCCCTCGAACATGGGGATTTCGACGCCGTCGTAGCCGGTCTTCTTGAGCGCCCTCAGAATGGGCTCATGCGCAAGCGTGACATGCGGCGTCCACAGCAAGAGATTGAAACCAAGCTTCATCGTATTGCCCTCCCTGCAACGGGCACAGGACAAACCGTCCAGCTCAACTTGTCAATTCCTGATAAGCGCCTTTCATCGGCATTCACGGGGGATGTCGCAATGACCTGCCGCGCAGGGTCGACATGCTGGTGAGGCGGGAAGGTTTCTTCAGCCGAACAGCACCGCACCAGTCTCCACCATCAGGTGGAGGCCGATGCCGACGGCGATGATGCCGGCCACCGCCTGGAGCCCGCGGCTGGCCCAGGTGAGGCTGCGGCCGGTGAGCGAGAGCGGAACGGCAATCACGGCGGAGAACAGCGCCATGCCCGCGATCGAGCCAACACCGAACAGCACCATGAAGGCGAGGCCCAGCGGCACCGACGGCGCGGACGAGGCGGCAAGCGCCACCAGGGCGGCGGAGCCCGCCAGGCCGTGGATCATGCCGATTCCGAGGCTCCGCCCCCAATGGCCCTGCGGATGCGGATGCGCGTGGGCGCTGGCCGCATGGTTCCTGACGTCGCCTGCGTGGCTGTGGGCATGGAAATGCGCCTCGTCCGCCCCGTGGCGATGGACGTGGAAATGAATGCGGTCCCGTACCAGCACATGGATAAGGCGCGCGCCCAGCAGCACGAGCATGACGCCCACTGCGAATTCGAGCCCGCT